>JAUNVD010000118.1 GCA_030537855.1 Tissierellia bacterium
CATTACAAGAATCTATAACTAAGGCTAAAGGAAAAGTAGAGGCGGATTATACAGCTGATTCCTGGGCTAATTTACAAGCTGTATTAACAGAAAGTGAAACTCTTTATGAAAATGGAGATGCCACCCAAGATCAAGTGAATGATCAAGTGACCAAACTTGAAAAGGCCATTGCTAATTTAGTGAAGAAACCTGTAGATGAACCTACAACAGATCCTTCTGTAACAAAACCGACTCCGGCGGCTCCGGCTAATGACAGTGAGTGGCAAAATATTTCTACAGCAGAAGAATTAAAAAATATTGGCGCTACTGGTTACTATCGTTTAACTAATAATATCACTTTTGAAAATAAAGTAGATATAACAGAATTTAACGGTGTACTCGATGGAAATGGATTTAGTATTATTCGAGAAAACACACCTTTTGATCCTATTTTTACTACCATTGGTTCAGATGGTGTGATTCAAAACCTTGGAATAGAGGGGGAAAAAGCTAGAAAAGTTTTAGCCGAAACTTTAAAAGGAAAAGTATTAAATTCCTATTCATGGTTAAAAGGAAATGAATCGAATCTTATCGATGTAATGGAACCAGGTGCTGTCATTTATAATACCTATACTTTACCTAAAAATTCAGCTGGTATTGGATATACAGGTAATGGTGGAGATATTATAAACTCTTATTGGACATCTGAACAACCATTTTACTTTGATAAATATCAAACCACTTTAACAGATAGTTTTAAGAAATCTGATACAGAAATTAAATCTGATGATTTTTTAGCAATTCTTAATGAAAATGCAACAGGTTTTAAAACGTGGTATCAAGGAGAAGGTGGAGCACCTCAATTCCAAGAATATCAACCAGATGTTTTGGAATATCCTTTAACTTTTACAGAATATGGTCCTACTACAAATGTGATTGATATTACGGAAAAAGGAGTATTTCGTACAGATGTTTTTGGAGATGAACGAGGATATCTAGGTAAATTTGAAGTAAAAAATTATCAGAATCCGGTAAGTTGGACTTTTGAGAATGAGAAAAATATTCAACCATTAGTATCCATTTCAAAAAATGAAGGAGAAGTTTTTGCTCAAGGTGTTGAGAAAGGTACCATTATTGCAACGGATGCTAAAACAGGAACAGAACTTGCTAGAATTCCTTTTGAAACCTTTGTACCTGATAATTTTGATTTACAGTTAAAAATAAAAGATGTTGATTATACAGGCAAAGATTATGTCCTAAAGGGTAGCTCAGGTGTGGGTATCGATCCTTTTGTATCCGTAAATAATAGTCCTTATGCTAAGGTTAAAACCAATCTCTTTGATTGGTCCAGTGATAAACCGAAATCTTTAAATGTTGGAACAGATGGTTGGGTAACTGTTTATAAAGAAGATACGGCAAGGATTAAAGTCTCTTTAGGATCTGTGGATAAAACCATTAACTTTACGTCAAATTATATTCCTGTAGAGTCTATTAAACCAAATTTTGAAGGGACCTATGTTATTCATAGAAGAAATCCAAATTCCATTGGTCAAAATGGAAAACCAGGTATTGCAGATTTTAATCCATTAAGTAATAAAATACCTGGAACAAATGAAGAAGATTTAACGTCCCAACAAAAATTGGCGATTGTTACACCTGAAAATGCAACTTATTCTAGAGCATATACAGTCACATCATCGAACACAGATGTTTTAAATTATCATGCTTCATTGCAAAACACGATAGTTCCTTATAAAGAAGGTAAAACCCAGATTACTGTTACAAGTAATGATCCTAATCTGACAGAACAAAAGACAGGTACAAGT
>JAUNVD010000005.1:0-62867 GCA_030537855.1 Tissierellia bacterium
TATAGGTGAGGGTAAGATTAAAAATGCTGAAGAGTTGGCGAAAAACATCTTAATTGATGCAGAACGCGACGCAGAAGCTCAGAAAAAAGAACTTATGATAGAAGCAAGAGATGAGATTCATCGAATGCGAAATCAAGTGACGGAAGAAAATAACGAAAGAAGAGCTGAATTACAAGTTTTGGAAAAACGCTTATTAAACAGAGAAGAAACTGTAGACCGAAAATCCTTGTCTTTAGAAAAAAAGGAAGAATCGATTCAAAAGCGTTTGGAAGAAATACGGATTCAAAAGGAAAAAGCTGATGAACTTGTGGAACAAAGGGAAGAAGAATTACAAAGAGTAGCTGGTTTAACTGCTGAAGAAGGGAAACAAATCCTATTAAATCAATTGGAAAAAGAAATTACCCATGAATCTGCTTTGATTATTAAAGAAAATGAGCAAATGATCAAAGAAGAATCTCACAAGTATGCAAAAGATATTATTGCTAAGGCTATTCAAGGTATTGCTGCGGATCAAGTAACAGAAACAACTGTATCTGTGGTTAACCTTCCTAATGATGAAATGAAAGGTCGTATTATTGGTAGAGAAGGAAGAAATATTCGATCAATTGAAGCATTAACAGGTGTGGACTTAATCATTGATGACACTCCAGAAGCCGTAGTTCTATCTAGCTTTGATCCTATACGAAGGGAAATCGCTAGAATTGCCTTAGAACGATTAGTCGCAGATGGACGTATTCATCCAACTAGGATTGAAGAAACCATTGAAAAAGCTCAAAGAGAAGTAGAGTACATTATAAAGGAAGCTGGAGAGCAGGCTGCTTATGATGCTGGAGTTCATGGTATTCATCCTGAATTGATTAAATATCTAGGTAGACTTAAATATCGAACTAGTTATGGACAAAATGTATTAAGACATTCTGTTGAAGTTTCTCAAATTGCAGGAATACTTGCACGAGAAGTTGGGGCTGACGTTAAGATTGCAAAACGAGCGGGTTTATTACATGATATAGGTAAATCCATCGACCATGAATTGGAAAAACCTCATATTGAAGTTGGAGTAGATTTAGCTCGTAAGTATCGTGAAACAGAAAGTGTTATCCATGGAATTGAAGCACATCATGGAGATGTGGAATTTAAAACTGTGGAAGCTATTTTAGTACAAGCAGCAGATGCAATATCTGCAGCAAGACCTGGAGCACGAAGAGAAACTGTTGAAGCATATATCCAAAGATTGGAAAAACTTGAAGAAATTGCAAATTCTTTTGAAGGCATTGAAAAATCTTATGCAGTCCAAGCCGGCAGGGAAGTTAGAATTATTGTAAAACCGGAAGAAATCGATGAATCTGAAATTATCATTACAGCTAGAAATATTGTAAAGAAAATAGAAGCTTCTTTAGATTTCCCAGGACAAATAAAAGTAAATGTTATAAGAGAGACAAGAGCAGTTGAATATGCAAAATAAAAGGTCAAATTGACCTTTTATTTCTTTATATGGATGAAAACCTTTACTTATAAAATTGTTATTTTATTGTCATTATCAAACAAAAAGGAGGCGTTTTGCAGTGAATGAAGTGGAAGTTTTCCTCGCATATTTAAGATCTGCGAAAGGCCGATCTGAATTAACTGTGAAGGAATATTATTATGATATACGAGCCTTTTATCGGTTTTTACTGACTCACAAAGGCTTACGAACCGACGAGGAAGATTTGGATCAATATTTAGATGAAATTACTCCTGAGATATTAAACGGAATTTTTAAAAAAGATATTTATCAATATATTAGTTTTTTAGAGTTTACTTTAAAAAATTCAAATCGGACAAAATCTAGAAAATTATCTTCCTTAAATTCATTTTTTAAATATCTAAAAAATGTTGAAGAATTAATTTCTGAAAATCCAATGGAAAATATTGATATGCCAAAAATAGAAAAACGGATGCCAACTTATTTAACCATGGATGAATCAAAAAAATTATTGGAAACTATTTTAACTTACAAACAGTCTGATTATTATAAGTGGCGTGATTACACTATAGTTACCATATTTTTAAACACGGGAATGAGACTATCTGAATTATCTGCTATGAATGTAGATGATCTTTTAGAAAATAATACAGTACGAGTAATTGGAAAAGGAAATAAAGAAAGAACAATTTATTTGAATCCATCTTGTATTATGGCTTTAGAAATTTATTTACCATATCGGAAAGAATTCAACCCTAAAGATAAAGCATTATTTTTTAGTATGCGAAAAAACAGGATGAATAACCGTTCTATCCAGCATATGATAGATAAATATATTCAGTTAGCAGGATTTGACCCTAAGAAGTACTCTACCCATAAATTAAGACATACAGCAGCTACATTGATGTATAAGTATGGCGAAGGTGATTTACGAGCCTTACAGGAGATTCTAGGACATGAATCCGTTCAGACTACAGAAATTTATACCCATGTTGAAAATGAAGAGCTACGAGATACTACTTTGGCCAATCCACTATCAGGAATTAAACCGAAAATAGAAGATTCAGAATAAATCTATGTAAAATCGTTAAGTATGTTTTTAAATAAGTATGTAAGTAAGAAGAAATAGAAAGGAGGAAAAAGTGAGTAAAAGTTTTTTGTTTATTGAAGGTATTCCTTGTGAAGTTTTAAAATATGCTCAAGAAAGAGAAAAACAAACATCAGCTGTTGGGGTTAATGCGATCCTTAGAGTGGATAGAGGATCTGTAATGGAAATCAAAAAGCGTATTCAAGGTAAAGATTACTTCAAAGTCACATTGCCTGATGAATATCAAACAAAAATTGATATGAGATTTGGAAAGATTTTATGGAATTATGATGGTAATCTATATACTGCACGTGTGGCTTTAGTTGAAAATACCTACGATTCAATCTCTCAAGTTACAGTATTTGATTATCTAGAACCTGAATTAACAAATACAAGAATTCAATGTGCCAAAACTTCAGCATATGTTGTAGCATTAGAAAATATTTTAATTGCCAAAAATATTTTAAATTCTTCAGATTTGGAAATAATCCGTAAGAGCGTAGAAAATTTAGAAAAGTTAAAAATGAAAGAATTATATCATGTAGATAATGTCTATGACTACTGGGAATTTTAATCCAATAATTAAAAGAGAAACAAAATTTTATTTAAGATGTTTAAATAAAGTATCATATGTATAGAGAAACCCTTGTAATTCAAGGGTTTCTTAAATTTTACATATTCATTTTAATAAGTCGTTTTAGTCACAAAATTATTATTTTGTGACTAAATTAAAATAGGATTTCTCTTCTTCTCTTTTCATTTACCTCAAAATACTATGTAAAATACCTATGTTATGAAGTAAGTTCAAAGTGAGCTATAATATTTATATTCTAATTACTAGTCAAATGTAAGATTTTATACTCCATTAAAAAAACCTGTTGACCAACAGGTTTTTTTAATATCAATTTCCAATAGGTATTAAAATTTCTTGTCCTGGATATAATTCAGAAGTTTCTAATTCATTAAATTCTTTGATTTTAGCTATGGTATCTCGATAGTCTATATTTTCTAGATTTTGCTGTACAGTTATACTCCATAAAGTATCCCCTTCTTTTACTAAATAATTTTCCCATACTTGAAGGACAGAACTTTGTCTTTGTATTTGAACTCCTGTAGTAAATAAGAATATAAGTAATAAAAATAATAGGATTCTTTTTTTATTTTCTATTTTTATATTTGGTTTTTGTTTCATAATATCCTCCTTGCCAGTTCTATATAAAATAAATATAAATATACGTTCGGAATAAATGTTCTAAATATATTTTACAAAAATATGTTCGGAATGTCAATACTTATTTAAATTAGCTAGAATATTTGTTTGAAATGTTTGTTCGTATTTGATATAATAAATGTAATATAAATGAGGAGGAATATAAAATGTATGATGATTTATCTCAAAGAGAAATAGATGTTTTGTTTTTTATAAAAAAGACCATTGAACAAAAGGGTTACCCCCCTACTGTTCGCGAAATATGTGAAGGAGTAGGTATTAAAAGTACTTCTACAGTTCATGGAAGTTTAAATAAACTTACCGATAAAAATTATATTCGAAGAGATCCAACAAAACCTCGTGCTATTGAAATTTTAGATCAAGAAGAAAATATTTTACTTACAAAAAAGAAAACCGTTGATATTCCTATTTTAGGTCAAGTTACAGCAGGTTTACCTATATTAGCGGTGGAAAATATTGAAGATACCATGCCCCTTCCTGCTGATTTCTCTGAAGATAAGGAGTTATTTATTTTAAGAGTAACTGGGGAAAGTATGATAAATTTAGGTATTTTAGATGGAGATTATGTAATTATCGAAAAAAGAAATTATGCTAGTAATGGTCAACATGTGTTAGCGATGATTGAAGATGAAGCAACTATAAAAACATTTTATAAGGAGAAGAATGGATTTCGATTACAACCGGAGAATGACTTTATGGATCCCATTTATGTAAAAGAATTGGAAATTTTAGGAATTATTGTAGGTTTATATCGGAGAATGTAAAAAACAGTGTTTGATATTGAACAATATCAAACACTGTTTTTTAATTCTATATATCCTTTTTGTTCAAATTGAGATAGGACATACATTAATGCTAATTTACAATGGGAAAAAGTAAGTCCTCCTTGTAGAAAAGCCATATATGGCTCTCGAAGAGGTCCATCAGCACTTAATTCTATGGATGACCCTTCAATAAATCCTCCAGCTGCCATTATAACTTTATCCTCATAACCTGGCATATAAGATGCTGTAGGTGTAAAATGAGCATCTACAGGGGAAATAGATTGTATGCTTTCACAAAAACACTCTAACTTTTCAGGACTGTCACATTGTATCCCTTGTATAATATCTGAACGTTCTTCTTTTGATCTTGGTACACATACATACCCTAATTCTTCAAAAGCTGCTGCAAAAAGTCTTGCTCCTTTCATAGCATCATATACAACTTTAGGGGCAATGAACAAACCTTGTAGTATTTGTCTAGTCATACCAAAGGTTAAACCACAATCCCCCCCTATTCCTGGTGCTGTTAGATTATTTGTAATTCTAGTAATAAGCTCTTTCTTACCAACTATATATCCTCCTGAAAAGGCAAGGCCTCCCCCAGGATTCTTAATTAATGAGCCAGCCATAATATGGGCTCCTAATTCAGAAGGTTCCTTGTAATTAGTAAATTCACCATAACAATTATCAACAAAAATAATGATATCAGAAGAAATATCCTTTATTACTTGGATCGCTTTTTCTATATCATCTAATGTGAAGGCACTTCTGTTACTATAACCAGTGGATCGTTGGATAGCAACTACCTTAGTTGATGGATCTATATAATCTTGAAAGAACTCCACTTGCATCTTACCCTTTTTCAAAGGTACTTCTTTATACTTTACTCCCTTTTCTATTAAACTTCCAGGTATATCACCAGTAAGTCCTATTGCTTTTTGCATAGTATCGTATAAAGGCCCACAAAGGGACAATAAAGTATCATTAGGTTGTAATAGTGAATTTAATGTTAAAAATATAGCATGAGTACCAGATACAATATTAGGCCGTACTAATGCTTCTTCTGTCTGAAATATTTTAGCATAAATTTCTTCTACTTTATCTCTGCCGTAATCTCCGTATCCATATCCTGTTGTCCAATGAAAATCTGTTGATGCCAATCTAAATTCTTTCATGGCATTTAAGATTTTCATTTGATTAAAATCCATAATATCTGTCATCGATTTATCAAAATCTTTTTCTATTTTTTCAGTTATCCTTTGAACGAAATTTATAATATCTCCAGACACACCATATTCATTCATTAAATAATGATTAAGATTCATCTTTTATCTCCTCTAAAATTAATGAAATGATTTCTTGGTTTGAAAGTTTATCTTTATCTAACCACGTTAGTTCAGGGTAACGACGAAACCATGTTAATTGCCTCTTTGCATAATTTCTAGTATATTGTTTTAATTTAGTAACCATCATTTCGTAATCCCAATCTCCTTCAAGATAGGAAATGACTTCTTTATAGCCAATAGCCTTCATGGATGTTAGATCTTTCGAATAACCTTGTTTTAAAAGATCATTAACTTCATCTATCAATCCGGATGTTAGCATTTCATCAACTCTTTTATTGATTCTATCATATAGATATGATCTATTCATCGTTAATGCAAAAAGCCTGTTATCAAATTCTGAATCTTTTTCTTTTTCCATTTTTCTTTTACCGTCAGAAAATTTTTCAATTTCTAGAGCTCTTATGATGCGTACCAGATTTTTAGGGTCTACTTTAGACGCTCTTTTAGGATTTTTTTCCTTTAATGTTTGATATAAGGATTGAACACCTTTTTCTTTTGCAAGCTTTTCCATTTCTTGACGAAATTCAAAATGAGGTGGCACTCCAAATTGATGAAGTATATATAAAAGGCTATGGATATAAAGACCTGTGCCTCCAAGAATAATTGGATACTTTCCACGTTTTAAAATATTTCTTATCTTTTCTTTCGCATCAATTCGATAATTAGCAACAGTATATATTTCATTAGGATATACAATATTAATCAAATGATGTGGAACTCCATCCATTTCTTCTTCTGTAACTTTAGCTGTGCCAATATCCATGCCTTTATATATTTGCATTGAATCTGCTGAAATAATTTCTCCACCAATTTCTTTGGCTAGTTCTACTCCTAACTTTGTTTTGCCGATACCTGTCGGGCCTCCTAGGATAATTACTTTATTCATAAACCCACCCTCAAAAACATCTTTTCAATTTCCCTTAGATGTAATTCTAAAAGAACAGGCCTTCCATGGGGACAAGTATATGGATCTTCACATTGAATTAAAGTTTGAATTAAAGTATCTACTTCCATTTCTTCTAGAACATCACCTGCTTTAATTGCACTTCTACAAGCTTTTCTCATAATATCGTAAACATTTAAATCATAATTCGTTTCCACATGGTTTATATGGTCTAATATATCCATAAGAAAAGACGTTGCTCCTGGTTTGCCAAAAAAATAGGGAACTTCCCGTAAAAGAATTTCACTTTCTCCAAAAATTTCCAAAGTAAAACCTAAATGATTTAAGTCCTCAAAGTATTCTTCAATTAAAGCAAACTGTTTAGGAGTACACCTTAGAATTTCAGGAGACATTAATATTTGGCGTGTTACTTTTTCTTCTTTAAATTCACTTAAATATTTTTCATAAAGAATCCTTTCATGAGCTGCATGTTGATCTAATAGAAGAAAATTATCATTTTTTCTATCTTCAAATAATAAATAGGTTTTAAATAATGAGCCAATATATATGCTACTTTTTAATTGATTCTTCCACTTCTCTTTTTTACTCTTTACTGTGAATTCTTCATGGTGAATTTCTTCTTCTGTAGTTGTATCTACCTCTACCTTACTTTCCAATAATTCTTTGGATTTTAAGCTTACCTTTAAATCTTCCATGTCATAGATTCCTATTGTCTCTTTCGCTATTTCGCTAGTTTCTATATTTACTTCATGGAATAAATCTACCTTAGGCTTTTCTTCTGATTCTAAAGGATAAAGTTGAAAAATAGATGGTTCTTCTTCTTTTTCCTTTGGTGCTTCCCAATGATAACTTTGAATTACATCAGGAAATGCTTCTTCGTATAATTGCTTTAAAATTGGAATCAATCTATTTTGATTGGAAAGTTTTACTTCATGCTTTTTAGGATGAATATTTACATCAATCAACATAGGATCTGTTTCAATATATAGGATAAAAGCTGGAAATTTATTTAAAGGTATTTTACTTCGATACATCGACTCCAAAGCCCTAGAAATCTCCAAGTTTTTTACATATCTACCATTAACATATAAATATTCTAAGGATCGACTGGAGCGATATAATTGATTATTAGACAAATATCCTTGAATCTTATAAGAAGAGGACTGAAATTTAATAGGGATTAAATTTATAGATACATCCTTTCCTAAAATGCTATATATATGATTCCTAGGATCTTCACTTGGAAAACTTTGAAATTGTGTTTTATGATTTCTAACTAATGTAACAGAACAATTTAACGTGCCTAAACTTATTTTTTCTACAACTTCTGCAATATGTTGATATTCAATTTGATCTTTTTTCAGAAATTTTTTACGAACTGGAAGATTTTTGAATATATTACGTACGATAAAAGTGGTACCAATAGGTGCGCCAATACTTTCTTTTCGAATAACATTACCATATTCAATAAGAAGTCTTGTACCAAAGTCATCCCCTTCTCTACGACTTATAACTTCCACAGAACTAATATGGGCAATACTAGGAAGAGCTTCCCCTCGAAAACCTAGGGTGCTCAAATTATCTAAATCTTCAATACTTTTAATTTTCGAAGTACTATGCCTCTCAAAAGCAAGTTCAATATCTTCAGCATCCATACCCTCTCCATCATCAGAAATTCTAATATACTCATCTGTCTTCCCTCGAATTTCCACTGTAATATTTTTACTCCCTGCATCAATAGCATTTTCCAACATTTCTTTTACTACAGAAGCAGGTCTTTCTATAATTTCTCCAGCAGCAATTTTAGAAATCGTTGCAGAATTTAAGGGGACGATTTTACTCATTAAGATTCCTCCCTTAGGGTTTTACTTCGATTAACAAATTCACCTAATAAATTTAAACCTTCAATAGGTGTTATCTGATTAATATCAATATTAGAAATTTGTTTTAAAAATTCATCTTTTTGTAAGGCATTTAAATCCAATTGATATCCTAAATTTTTATCTTTGATCATAGGTTTTTTCTCTTTATTTTCTATGGACTCTAAAGTTAAGAATATTTCTTTAGCTCTATCTATAATCTTTTTAGATACACCAGCTAATTGTGCTACTTCTATACCAAAAGACTGATTACTTGATCCATGAATAATTTTCCGTAAGAATATAATCCCTTCTTCTGTTTGTTCAGTTAAAATAGCTAAGTTTTCCACTGAATCCATACTTTCTTCTAAAGTTGTTAGTTGGTGGTAATGTGTAGCAAAAAGAGTTTTTACTCTTAATGTTTCGTGTAAGAATTCAATCAAAGCCCAAGCGATACTAAGACCGTCTAATGTACCAGTTCCACGGCCAACTTCATCTAAAATAATAAGACTGTCAGAAGTAGCATTCTCTATAATAGTAGCAACTTCTTTCATTTCTATCATAAAAGTACTGTCCCCTGAACTTAAATTATCAGAAGCCCCAATCCTAGTAAAAATCTGATCAATAATAGAAATATTAACGTCTTTTGCTGGTACAAAAGAACCAATATGAGCCATTATTGCAATAATTGCAGTTTGTCTCATATATGTGGATTTACCAGCCATATTAGGCCCAGTAATGATGGAAATCAAATGATCTTTCATATCCATATGAACATCATTAGGAACGAAAAAAATATCTCTCATATTGGCTTCCACCATAGGATGGCGCCCTTCTATAATATGAATTTCTTTAGCGTTATTGAATTTTGGTCGGGTATAATTATAACGTCTTGCAACTATAGCAAAAGATCCTAGTACGTCAATGGTGGATATAGTGTCGGCTATTTCTTGTATTTCGGTAATAAATTCATGAACTTGATGGCGTAACACCTTTAGAACTTCATCTTGTTTTTTTAGTGCTTCCTCCTTGGCACTTAAAATCTCAGATTCCATTTCCTTTAACTCCATTGTAAAGTACCGTTCAGAACCTACCAATGTTTGTTTCCTAACATAATTGTCAGGAACTCTATCTATATTTGTTTTTGTAACTTCTATATAATAGCCTAGAATTTTATTAAATTTAACCTTTAGATTTTTGATACCAGTCTTTTCCCGTTCTCTAGATTCTAAATCTAACATCCATTGTTGTCCTTCTTCCCTAGCTTCAAATAGACGATCTAATTCAGAATCATATCCTTTGGTAATAATCCGTTGCTCTCCAACGACTGCAGGTACATCATCTATTAGTGTTTTGTCAATAAGTTCATAAATATTATTACATAATGGAATTTTTTTCCCATAATTACAGATAAATGAACTTTGGTGATTTAGGAACTTCTTCTTTAGTAGTTTTAATTGGTATAAAGATTTTTTTAAAGATACTAACTCTTTTGGAGATATAGTTTCAGTAGCAATTTTGACTGATAATCTCTCAATATCATAAATACCATCTAAATCATTTCTAATATCATCAAGAAAGATAAAATCTTTTAATAATTCTTCTATCATATCATGACGAAATTCAATTGCTAATTGATTACGTAAAGGTTTATCAATCCATTGACGTAACTTTCTTGAACCCATTCCTGTAATATTACAATCTAAGACCTTATAAAGAGACCCTTCCTTTTTTCCTGTACCTAAATTTTCAAATAATTCTAAATTTTTCTTTGCAGTTTCATCTAAAATCATATAAGATTTTTCTTTTTGAAGTTGAATTCTTGAAATATGATCCATATTAGATTTTTGTGTATGTTGAATATAGGAAAAAAGGTTTAAGATGGAATCAATATCATACCCATTGTCTGATAAAGAATCCATATCATTTTTTAAAGAATCTTGTAAAACATGTAAAAGTTCATCTTTTTCATTCTTTTCCAACGGAGATATTTCTCTTATGGGAATCTCATAACGCTCTTTGATCTTTTCTATCCAATGTTTATTTTTCATGAAAGCTGAATTAACAATAATCTCACTAGGATAAATCATAGTAAGTTCTCGAAATAAAAATTTTCTTTTTTCTTCTTTATTCACACAATGAGAAAAAACAAAATTACATTCTCCTGTTGCATAATCTACATAAACTAAAGAAATCGTATAAGCTCTTTCAGATATAGAGAGTAGATAATTATTCTTTGTATGATCTAAAAAGTCCATGTCAGTAAAGGTACCAGGTGTAATTACCTTGGTCACAGCTCGTTTTACAATACCTTTAGCTTCTTTTGGATCTTCCACTTGATCACATATAGCAACACGATATCCCTTCTTTAGCAATTTTGACAAATATTGGTCTGCAACATGATAGGGAATGCCACACATTACATGGCCCCCCCTTTTTGTTAGCACCAAATCTAATTCTTTTGCTGCCAATTTCGCATCGTCAAAAAATAATTCATAAAAATCTCCTAATCTATAAAAAAGCAAAGAGTCCATATGGTTTTCTTTTATTTTTATATACTGTTTCATCATTGGAGTTTGTTCTTCAAATTTAAGATTTTTCATGGTATTTATCACCTGTTAAAACAAATGAATTAGCATCCCTTATTTTGATAGGAATAATTTTTCCGATATCTTCTTTTGTTCCAGGGAAGTTTACTAACTTAAATTCCTCTGTTCTTCCCGATATTACTTGATCGTTATTCTTACTTACTTGTTCAGCCAAAACATTAACAACCCTACCTATAAAAGCTTCATTTTTTTTACGTTGGATAGGATAGAGAACTTTCAACAAACGTTCAAACCTCTCATGTTTTACATCGTCCTCTACTTGATTTTCAGAACGTGCTGCTATTGTTCCTTCTCGTTTAGAATATAAAAAAGTAAAGGAATTATCATATTCCACTTCTTTTACTAAATCCAAAGTATCCTGAAAATTCTCTTCTGTTTCACCAGGAAAACCCACCATTAAATCTGTGGATAAAGCAATATTTGGATTAATTTCTTTTACTCTTTTTATCTTCTTTAAATAATCTTCCCTAGTATATTTTCGGTTCATTTTATTTAACACATCATTACTACCAGCTTGAACAGGTAGATGTAAAAAATTACACAGTTTATCGAGATCTCTAAAAGCATAAATAAGTTCCTCAGAAATATCCTTAGGGTGAGAAGTCATAAATCGAATTCTCTCTAATCCTTCAATCTTGTTAATTTCTCTTAGTAAATCTGTAAAAGTCACTCTAGGATTCAAATTCTTCCCATAAGAATTAACATTTTGTCCCAATAAAGTAATTTCCACAACTCCATTAGCAACTAAATTTTTAACCTCTTGTACAATATCTTCGAGTTTTCTACTATTTTCCCTACCTCTTGTATAGGGTACCACACAATAAGTACAAAAGTTATTACAACCGTACATAATATTTACAAATGCCTTATAATGATATATTCTTTTTGCTACTAATGAATTGTCTGTGTTTTCATAACTATGAATAATGTCCATTTCTTTATCATTAGTCTTTAAGTTTTTTAATAATAACTCTGGTAATTTATAAATATTATTTGTTCCAAAAATAATATCCACATGTGGGAATTTATCTAATACAAATTGTCGGGATTCTTTTCTCTGCATCATACATCCACAAACCGCTAATTTAAAATCATGTTTCTTTCTTTTTAGATTTTTTAATTCACCTAATTTTCCATACACTTTATCTTCAGCGGAATGACGAATAGAACAAGTATTTAGTAAAACCAAATCTGCATCTTCTGGATTTTCTGTTGGATAATATCCACTTTCTTCACAAATCCATGCTATTTTTTCTGAATCATGCTCATTCATTTGACATCCATATGTCATAATATGATATTTATAGTTCTGATCCTTTATTTCTTGTTGTAATGCTGTTATATATGAAAAATACTCATCATGAGTCTCTTCTTTAATTTCTTTTTCCATAAAGATTCCTCCTTACTACAATTGTATTATTATATCATATTTGTACTTATAAATTCAAAAAGAACCGGCAACGGTTCCATTAAAAAAGGCCTTGTCTTTCGACAAGGCCTAAGTACTTTAGTAAGCAATAAATGCTTTCGCTTTTGTATGACAAATTGGGCACTCTTCTTCTGTTTTGTCAAATGTAATGTATCCACATACTGGGCAAAGTAAAATATCTTCTACATCTAAGTCATTACCAGCATCAACAGAGTCTTTCGCTTCTTGGTAACGCACAGCATGAACTTTTTCTGCTTCAATAGCGTATTTCATAGCTTTTACAGCTTCTTTTTCATCTTGCATTTCAGCTACTGCAATATAAGCTGGATACATTTGAGTATATTCAAATTCTTCGCCATCGATTCCACCTTGAAGGTTTTCAGAAGTAGTCCCAATACCAAATCCAGCCATTGATGTTACAGGAAAATCACCTTTTACATCCTTTAACGCTTTAAAATGTAAAGTAGCATGTACTTGCTCTGCATCTGAAGTACAGTCAAATAATCTCTTTACATTTGGAAATCCTTCTTTTTTAGCAATGTCACCCCATATACGATATCTCATATGAGCTTGACTTTCTCCTCCAAAAGCTGATCTTAAATTGTCTTGGGTCATTTCATTCATAAATTTACCTCCTAATAATTCCCACAAAATATTACTTCAAATTTAACTATGGGTATATTATACATCATTATTTTAAAAATATCAACCCAGTTTATTAAAATTTCAAGTATATTACAGGATTATACTGTAAATTTATAAATTCGCCATTTTTTGAGCTTGATCATAGGTGGATAATGCATCAATAAGTTCTTCTAAGTCTCCATCATTAATATTATCAATTTTATGAGAAGTAAAATTAATCCTATGATCTGTAACTCTACCTTGAGGATAGTTGTAGGTTCGAATTCTTTCTGAACGATCCCCAGTTCCTATTTGTGATCTTTTTTCCTGACTTAATTCGTCAGCTTGTTCTTGCAACTTTAAATCATATAATTTCGCTTTAAGAATTTTCATTGCCTTGTCTTTATTCTTTAACTGAGATTTTTCATCTTGACAACTTACAACAGTTCCTGTTGGTATATGGGTTATCCTCACTGCGGAATCCGTAGTATTTACAGATTGTCCTCCATTTCCAGAAGATCGAAATACATCAACTCGAATATCTCCTGGTTCAATTTCTATTTCAACATCCTCTACTTCAGGAATTACAGCAACTGTTGCTGTAGATGTATGGATTCTACCTGAACTTTCTGTTTCAGGAACTCTTTGAACACGATGAACCCCAGATTCAAATTTTAATCTAGAAAAAGCACCTTTACCATTTACAAGAAAGACAACTTCTTTGTATCCACCAATTCCTATTTCATTGGTACTTAAAATTTCTACTTTCCAATTATGATTTTCAGCATAACGTAAATATTGGCGGAATAAGACTCCAGCAAATAAGGCGGCTTCATCTCCACCTGCACCGGCTCGAATTTCTATGATAACATTTTTATCATCATTTTCATCCTTTGGAATTAAAAGAATCTTAAGTTCTTCTTCTATTCTTTCTAATTTTTCTTCTCCATCTTTCACTTCTTCTTTTACCAATTCACGCATATCATCATCAAGCTTTTCATCAAAAAGGCTTTTCGCCCCTTCTAAATCATCTTTTGTTTCACGGTATTCTCGGTATTTATTAACAATAGGTGTTAATTCTCCATGTTCTATAGCAACTTTTTGATACAATTCACTATTATTGATAACTTCTATATCCATTAATTGATTTTCCAGTTCTTTATATCTATCTTCAAAAACTGATAATTTTTCGTACATACTTACCTCCAAGCTATAAGAACCCTATCGTAGCCTTGATAATCCTTAATTATTTTTATATGAGAAAATCCACGGTGACATAAGATGGTACGAATCCTCTCACTTTGATTATATCCTATTTCAAAGATAAAATAACCATCCTTATTTAAAAAGAATGTTCCATCTTCAATAATTTTACGATAAAAATCTAACCCATCGATACCACCATCAAGAGCTAATCTTGGTTCATATTGGATAACAGATGGAGAAAGTTCCATCAAAGTATCACTTTCTATATAAGGTGGATTCGAATAAATAATATCGTAGGTTTCCTCCACATCATAAAATAAATCACTTTTCCAAAAAGTAACATTCCCTGATAAGATTTTATTATTTTTTCTTGCAATATTTAAAGCATCTTCAGAAATATCAACGCCATGAACTATGGAATTAGGAGTTTCTAAATCTAATGTAATAGCAACAGCTCCTGACCCTACTCCAATCTCCAATACTTTAGATTTTGACTCATTGATTAATTTACAAATTTCAATCACGGATAATTCAGTTTCTGGTCTAGGAATCAAAACTCGTTGATCCACATAAAAAGACCTTC
The DNA here is from genome assembly GCA_030537855.1 of Tissierellia bacterium. GTDB lineage: Bacteria > Bacillota > Clostridia > Tissierellales > Peptoniphilaceae > JAUNVD01. The sequence continues at coordinate 15,105 of JAUNVD010000005.1, forward strand.
CATAAAAAAACTGTTTTTTCATAATATATGCATAAGGCATACCAATTTTACGTTTTTGCAAACAATCTTTGATGATCTCAATTTTTTCCTTATCAATAACTTGTTCAGGATAACTATACAAGGTTGACAAGTCACAATCTAAGATATCACAAAGTAGTCGATCCCCTTCCAAGGGCGAGGCATCTGATATATCTTTATATACTTCTTGAATCATTTTTCGTATATCTTGTATTTTCAAAAAATAGCTCCATTTGAAAATTGGTTAGTTGTGACCAACTAACCAATTTTTTAATTTCTTTTATATTTTCTGTTAAAACGTTCAATTCTTCCACCTTGATCAGAAAATTTTTGTTTTCCTGTAAAGAATGGATGACATTCAGAACAAACTTCTACTTTTAAATTTTCTTTTACAGAACCGGTTTTAAAAGTATTACCACAAGCACAAGTTACCGTTGCTTCTTTATATTCAGGATGAATACCATTTTTCAATTTAACACCCTCCTTTATCCGATTTATGTTGATTCTAACTATAATATTCTAACATGATTTTCTTTTAAAATCAAGCTTTTGTCCTATTTTCATAAATGATTTATATATCCCAATAGCGAATAGGAAAATTCTTCATTAAATCTTTATTTGTCTCCCAGTGATCCATATTTTCCAATAATGCTTCTGTAATTTCACTGGTTGAGGCATTACTCATAGCTTGACGTAAGGCTAACATATATTGATATTCTTCTTGATTTAATAATAAATCTTCTCGACGAGTACCAGATTTATAAATATCAATAGCAGGAAAAATTCTCCTTTCTGAAAGCTTACGATCTAAATGTACTTCCATATTACCTGTTCCTTTGAATTCTTCAAAGATCACATCATCCATACGGCTTCCAGTTTCAACAAGAGCTGTTGCTAATATAGTAAGAGAACCCCCTTCTTCCACTTTTCTTGCTGCACCAAAGAATCTTTTTGGCTTATGCAAAGAAAGAGGATCCAGTCCACCACTTAAAGTCTTCCCACTTGGTGGAGTTATAAGATTATAGGCCCTTGCCAATCTTGTCAATGAATCTAATAAAATAACTACATCTTTTTGCTCTTCCACTAATCTTTTTCCACGCTCTAAAGCAATCTCCGCTACTCTAGCATGGTTCTTCGGAGTTTCATCAAAAGTGGAATAAATCACTTCTCCATTCACAGATCTTTGCATATCCGTTACTTCTTCAGGACGTTCATCAATTAATAATACCATTAGATGAGAATCTGGATAGTTTTTAGAAATAGAATTTGCCACTTTTTTAAGTAATGTTGTTTTTCCAGACTTCGGTTGTGATACAATTAAACCTCTTTGTCCTTTTCCAATTGGTGAGATTAAATCAATGATTCTCGTAGTGAAATCTTTTGAATCTTGTTCCAATTGATATCTTTCAATAGGATATATTGGAGTTAATTTTTCAAAAGTTCGACGTCGTAAACATTCTCCAGGATGATGTCCATTTACTTCCTTAATATAAATTAAAGCGTTATCTGATTCATTCCCATTAGAAGGTCTTGTTAGTCCAGTAACCATATCCCCATTTTTTAAACGAAATCGTCGGATTTGTGTGGGAGCAACATAGATATCTCCTTCCCCTGGTGTATAGTTATTTACTCTTAAAAAACCAAATCCATCTGGATGTAAATCTAATATCCCAGTTACATATGTCTTTTGGTCCATTTCTCGAATTATTTCTGTAGCATTATCAGAGAGTTCATCAATGTCATCCTTTGGAATTACAAGTTCTTGATCTTCATCAGGAGTCATGATTTCTTCGTAATCTTCTTCACTTTCCAAATAGTCGTCATCAGAAATATCCTTGTATTTTTTTAATTTTAGTATTTCATCAATTAAATCATCTTTTTTATAAGAATAGCTCTTTTCTAAACCTAGTTCTTCTGCATAATCACGAAGTTCCAGTAATGTTCTTTTTTGTAAACTTTCTTTTTCATCTTCCCGATCATTTGATTTTTTATCTTGGATAAGATCGATAAGTTCATCTTTTTTAAGACGATAATATCCTGGTATTCCTTTTTCTTTCCCTAATTCACGTAATTGGGTCAAGGAATATTGAGATAAGGAATGTTTATCCTTCATACTATTTTGGATAAATTCTATCATTTCTTTTTTTTTCATATTTTCTTTTGGGTTTATTCCTAGTGACTTTAAAATACTTTTTAAATGATCTGGACTTTTCGATTCTAAAAGCTCTATAGCTTGTTTATTGTTAATATCTTCCTTCAATATTTCACCCACTTACTTCGCATAATCAGGCTTTTGATCTAGTTTATGAATACTACTGATATTTCTTATAGTACCACTAGGCAATCGTAGCACTAAACTTTCAGTCTTTGCTATATTTCCTTCAAAATAAGAAACTCCTTTAAGTAAATCTCCTGAAGAAACACCTGTTGCTGAAAATAAAACTTCATCTCCTTTTACTAAATCATCAATAAGATATATTTTTTCTAAATCAGAATGAAGTTCTTTACAACGTTCTAATTGTGCTGCTGAGTTAGGCATTAATTTCCCCTGAAAATCCCCACCTAAGCATTTTAAGGCAGCAGCTGCAATAACTCCTTCAGGTGCGCCACCAATTCCCATAATTAAGTCTATTCCACTGTGATCAAAACAAGTAGCAATAGCAGTGACAATATCACCATCTGTAATCATTTTGATCCTAGCTCCTACACTGCGAATTTCTCGAATTAATTGATTGTGTCTTTCTCGATTTAACACAGCTACTGTAATATCTGAAATATCTTTCGAAAGAGCCTTAGCAACTCTCTTAATATTTTCTGCAGTACTAGCCCTAAGATCAATACAACCCTTAGCCTTAGGACCGCAAGCTATTTTATCCATATATACATCTGGTGCATTTAATAAACAACCTTGTGGTGCAACAGCAATAACTGCAATAGCATTTGCCATTCCATTAGCAATGGAAGAAGTCCCATCGAGAGGATCTACAGCAATATCCACTTTTTCATTGGAAGGTTCAGATGTACCGATTTGTTCCCCAATATATAACATTGGAGCTTCGTCTATTTCTCCTTCTCCAATAACTACTGTCCCGTCAATATCTACAGTATCAAACATTCTACGCATAGCATCTACAGCAGCTTGATCTGCAGCATTTTTATCTCCCTTACCAAGCCATTTCCCACTAGCCAAGGCTGCAGCTTCTGTCACTCTTGCTAAATTTAAACAAAGATCTCTATTCATTATTTTACCTCTTTTTTATATTTTTCCCAATCAGCTTCAAATTTTTGAATACCTTGATCTGTTAAAGGGTGGAGTACCATTTTTTTAAAGACTCCATAGGGAATAGTTGCAATATGAGCTCCAGCTTTAGCTGAATCTACAACATGAAGTGGATGTCTAACACTAGCTGCAATAATCTTACAATCCATAGAATACGATTTGAAAATATATGCAATATCTGCAATTAAATCCATTCCATCCCAACTAATATCGTCAACACGACCTATAAATGGACTAACATAAGTAGCTCCTGCTGAAGCTGCTAATAAAGCTTGGGATACAGAAAAAATTAAAGTTACATTAGTAGAAATTCCTTTTTTCTTAAAATGAGAAACAGCTATTAACCCTTGTTCTGTCATAGGTACTTTTATAACTATATTTTCATGTATTTTACTAAGTTCTATCCCTTCTTTAACCATTTCCTCCCATGTTGGAGAGTTAACTTCAGCACTTATAGGCCCTGAAACGATATTTGTAATTTCTGTTACAACCTCTTTAAAATCCTTACCTTCCTTTGCTATTAATGATGGATTTGTAGTTACTCCTGACAAAAGACCCCACTGGGCAATTTCTTTAATTTCTTCAATATTTGCAGTATCAATAAATAATTCCATTTCGACTCCTTACTAAATTATAGCTTCTTAAAAGCTTCCAAAAACGTACGTCATTTAATTGAACATTTTAATCTATAATTAAAATAAAATTTATACTCCTATTTATAGATATGTAAGTTGCATAAAATATAATCAAAAATTTGTCAATTAATGACATTCTCACAAAAACATCTCATTATTAAAAGTAGTTTCACATTAGTTCTAATACATCCAATTACGATTGTATTTATGAACAAGTACCAGAATATATTATTTTAAATAAATCATAGATGGTTATCGAAGTAGTACTTTATTCTTTAACCACCTTTAGGCTCTAATAAACAAATGGCATAAGCAGATATTCCTTCTTTTCTTCCTTCAAAGCCAAGTTCTTCTGTTGTTGTTGCTTTTATTGAAATTTGATTCGTATTAATATTTAAAACTTGAGATATCTTTTCTCTCATTTCCTGGATATATGGTGATAGTTTGGGCTTTTGTGCTGCAATGGTAGTATCAATATTTCCAATACGATACCCATGATTTTCCATAATTGATCTTGTCTTTTTTAATAATTCTTTACTATCAATATCTTTGTATCTCATATCAGTGTCAGGGAAATGAAATCCAATATCTTGTAAAGCCAATGCCCCAAAAATACTATCCATAATTGCATGGATCAAAACATCTGCATCAGAATGACCTAACAAACCATATTCAAATGGTATCTGTATACCTCCTATTATTAATGGACGATTTTCAACTAATTTATGAACATCATATCCAAATCCTATTCTCATACTTCCTCCACATATCCATATTTTCTTAATATATCATTAGGATCCTTTACCAAAGACTCAGCTAATAATAAATCTTCAGGAGTTGTTATCTTTATATTAGTGTAATCTCCTTCAATTAATGCAACTTTTACTCCTGATTTTTCCACCAAGCTACAATCATCTGTACCATAATAACCTTCGTCAATTGCTTGTTGATAAGCTCCTATAATCACCTTTTTATAAAAGGCTTGAGGAGTTTGAACAGCAAAAAGTACATTTCTTTTAGGTGTAAAGTCTACCATTTTTCCATTAGACGAAACCTTTATAGTATCTTTTACAGGATTTCCAAGTACAGATGCTCCTGTTACATGGACTCCTTCAATAACTGCTTGTATTTTATTTTGAGTAATAAATGGCCTAGCTCCATCATGGGTTAGGACAATATCTGTATCTGAGCTAAGGGCGCAGATTCCATTCCATATAGAATCTTGCCTTTCTTTTCCTCCAATGACTAGTTGATATGGTTTTGTTATCGCTCGATCTTTTAAAATTCCTTGGACAATATCTTTTTCTTTTTCCTGTATAATTAAAATGATATCATCAACATATTTACAAATTTCAAAAGCATTTAGAGTCATTCCTAGTACAGTTTGACCTTTAATATTTAAAAATTGTTTATTAATAGGTAATTCCATACGATGACCCATTCCTGCTGCAGCAATTAAAACGGTGACTTTCTGGTTTCTATACATAATAACTCCCTGTTAATTCGTACTTGGTATATTAATATGCTTATTGGCTGATATAATTAAATCTCTAGCAATTGGTGCCGCAATCTTACCGCCAGGTTGGTCAGCTTCTTCTAGAACAACTGCAACAGCAAATTTAGGATCATCTGCCGGTGCAAAACCGATAAACCATGCATGATTTTTTCCACTAGCATTTTCAGCAGATCCAGTTTTCCCTGCTACTTTCATTCCACTAATATAAGCATTGGAACCAATTCCATGAGTAATAACTCTTTTCATTAATTCTTTAACCTCAGCAGCTACTTCTTGGTTTGTAACTTCACTTAATACTTCAGGCTTATGCTCCTTTACGGTCACACCATTATTAGTCTCTACCTCTCGGACGATATAAGGAGCCATCATTTGACCTTCATTGGCTATAGCTCCTGCTACCATTGCCATTTCTAATGGGGTGGCAAGTACTTGACCTTGCCCAATACTGGAGGCTGCAATTTGAATATTATCTAACTTTTTACTATGGTCAAATTTTGAAGTTTTCAAAGGTAAGTCAAAGGAAACTTTTTTGTTAAACATAAATCGATCTGCTACATTTCCTAGTTTTTCTTGACCAACTTCAACACCTTTGGACACGAAATAAGTATTCAAAGATTCAGCAAAAGCCTCTCGAATCCCAATTTTTCCATTTATTTCATCTGGATTAGCATTTTTAAAGACACGAGCTCCAATTTTTTGGGTCCCTTCATCCACATAACTTAAGTCTAGATTTTTATCTTCCAGAATTGCTACGGATGTAACAGTTTTGAAAGTAGACCCTGGTGGATATAACCCTGAAATAGCACGATTTACTAAAATACCATCTTTACTTGCAGAAATATCACTCCAGTCTTCTGTTATAGTGGAAGAATCATAATCTGGAAGACTGACCATAGAGTATATCTCTCCAGTTTTTGGATTTAACACTACAGCAGCTCCTTTTAATTCTGTTTCTTCTAATAGCTCTCGAGTTCTATTTTGTAAAGTTGTATCTAAGGTTAAGACAATATTATTCCCAACTTTATTATCTTCGTTCATAAGCTCTTTTAAAGATTTCCATGTTTTATTTCCATCTTGACTTAATAAATAACTATTATAACTAGATTCTAAGCCAGCTTTTCCTAATGAAGGATTGGAATATCCAATAATATGAGAATAAATCCTGGGATAATTATAATGTCTTCGAAAGTTTCCAGGTTCACCGTCTGAATAAGCTAAGATTTCTCCATTTCTATCATAAATGGTCCCTCTTAATATTTGACTTTCTTTTATCCCACTTCTTCTATTTGCAGAGTGATATTTTATGTCATCTGCCTTAAAGACTACAAATAAAGTCAAATATACAATTAATGAAAGGGAAAGAGTAATTAAACCTATTAAAACCAATAATATTCTTCGTCGATCATTTTTCATGTCACTCCCCCTTTTCATATTTAAAGGAAAGATCCTCAGATGTTACTTGCAAGATACCTAAAGCAATAAAGGAACTTAACATAGAAGAACCACCATAGGAGACAAATGGTAGAGTTAATCCTGTCATAGGAATAAGTTTTATAACGCCACCAATATTAATAAAGGCTTGTATAGAAAATAGAATGGATACACATAATGCTAAGATACGATAAAAAATATATTCTTGTTCTAAAGCTATCTTTATACCTCGATAAACTAATATAATATAGAGCATTATGATCCCAATCCCTGTAAATATGCCCATCTCTTCACAAATTACAGGAAAGATAAAATCTGAATAGGATACTGGTATCAAATTAGGGTATCCAAATCCAATACCGGAACCAAAGAAACCACCTTCAGCTATGGCAAACATTGATTGAACTATTTGTTTTCCTATACCATATGCATCTTTCCAAGGGTCTTGCCATATTGAAATACGATTTCTAACATGACCAAAAAGAAAATATCCTAAAAGAGAACCTAAAATAATAAGTCCAAAGTTAACCAAAATACTCTTTCTGTCCTTTTCATAGACAAATTGAATTGAAACATATAAAGCTAAGAATATAACTGCTGTACCTAGATCCTTTTGTAAAAAAAGCATTAAAATAAAAAAGTACATCAACGCCATAATAATATATGGAGTATGTTTATACTTTGTATATTTATCATAGTTAGAATAAAAGGATGCCAAAATAAACATCACCAAAATTTTAGTTAATTCTGTAGGTTGAAATTTAATACTTCCTAGTTCCAGCCAGTTTTTAGCACCATATTCGATAGCACCAAAAATCAAAGTAACGACAAATAGTAAAATAGCTAATGCAGTATATAAGTTAACAAATCGATCCATATTTTTTATATATTTTACTAAAAAATATGTAAGATAAAATAATAGAATACCTGCTAAGGCCCATACGAGTTGTTTAATACCAAGGGAGGGATTGATTCGAAATGTTGTTACTATTCCTATCGATAATAGCATTGATACGATTAAAAAAAGATAATTGTCCCCTGTTGTAATTTTACCTAGGACAAAATTTGAAATATAAATAATGGCTATTAAACCAATGGTTAAATAAATAATCCTAGAATCTAAACTTTCATTATCTCGATTGTATAAGTAAAGTAATAAGATACTAAAGAGTTCAAACAAAAGTAAGAGATCTCTAGGTCTGCGATTTTTACGTAAAGTGCTTAACATAGAAACCTCCTTATTTGTCAACAAAAATAAATTGAATAAAGCCTACGCCGATACGGTCCCCATTTCTTAATTCAATTATATCATGAATGGCTTCACCATTTAAATATGTTCCATTTGCACTATTTAAGTCTTCTATAAAATAAGTCCCACCTTGATCTGTTATTTGTAAGTGATTTTTTGATACAAAGTTATCTTTTATAACAATATCATTTTTTGCTGAACGACCAATATTTACTGTTCCTTTAAGGACATAGTATTCTTGCATCTTAAAGTTTAAAGAATCCAGACGATTGACTACTTTCAAATAAACAGCGTCTCTTGTAGTGTCCATTTTTCTCATAGAACGAATATCTAAATAAATCATCCTTAAAATGCTAAATATAAATAAATATATGATTAAAATAAATATATATTTCAATCCCTGAGAGACTAAATTAAACATAGAACACCTCTTATAAATTAATAAGTACATATTATCATAATAGGAGTTTTATTACAATCATAGGTCACCTTGTCATTAAAATTTCACAATACATTATCATTCTATCACTTAAATCACACTTATTGTTAGGGATATTTTTATATGATAGAATGGAATCGTTGGAGGTAATTATGAAAACCATAGACAAAATCACTTTTCATCCTAAAGAGAAATCCTACGATGTGATTTTTAAAGATGGGACGACGATTCCCGTTGAGGAAGATACATTGGTACAGTATAATCTTTACAAAGGAAAAGAAATTGAAGAACAAGAAATTTCTCAAATTTTAAATTACAATGAATTTTCCCAAGGTAAAGAAATTGCTCTAAAGTATCTTGTTAATCGAAGAACATCTAGGGAAATCAAAATCAAATTACAACATGAAGGAATTTCTCATGAAGTCATCCAAAATATTATAGATAAATTAATAGATTTACATCTTCTAAATGACCATTTATATGCTTCTGATTTTATTAAGGATAAGATACATCTAAAAAGTGATGGACCTATAAAAATAAAATATTTATTAGAACAAAAAGGTATAGAATCTTCTATTTCTGACCCTTTATTAGAACAGATCGACGAAGATGTTTGGCTTAACATGGCGAAAAATATTTTGATAAAGAAATTCAAAGAACGAAAAAGTCACAATTCTAAGGAATATCAAAAAATGTTTCGCTATTTATATGGGAAAGGATACCCTACCCACATAGTTTATAAGGTGTTGAAAGATGAATAAACATTATGTATATATGGTACGATGTAGTGATGATACATTGTATACTGGGTATACCAATGATATTGATAAAAGAGTTGAAGCTCACTCTAAAGGCCTTGGAGCCAAGTATACAAGAGGTAGAGGCCCAGTAAAGCTTGTATATTATGAATGTTATAACGATAAAATACATGCGATGAAAAGAGAATATCAAATTAAACAATTATCTAGGAAAAATAAAGAAAACCTAATTCGAGAAGGGAGTGAAAAAGTATTTGAAAGTAAATAATAAACGTGAAGCACGAGATATTATGGCTTTAGCCATATCTGTGGGGCAAATGCTTTTGGAAAATGGTGCAGAAATATATCGTGCTGAAGATACTGTCCAAAGGATATGTGAATCCAGAGACAATCTTTATGATGTTGATGTATTCGGATTGACTTCTGCAATTTTTGTATCTTTAGAATATGAATCAGAAACTATTAATATGTTTAAAACAGTTGGTGGTTCTTCCATAAATTTGGAAAAAATACATATTTTAAATGATTTTTCCAGACGTTTTGTTACTGAAAATATGTCTACAAAAAGGGCTCGTGTATTTTTAAAGTCATTAAATAGAAAATCACCAAGGTCCTTATTTTTTCGAACTATTTTTGCTGGAGTCGCTTCCGGATTTTTTAGTATTTTATTTGGAGCCTCTCCCCTTGATTTTATAGCCACTTATCTTATTGCTATGATTGTATATTTTACTATAGTTAAAATAAGTAAGTATCAAATGACATTTTTTATCGAAAATTTTATTGGTGCCTTTCTTAGTTCATCATTAGCATTAATTTCGGTAACCCTTGGGCTAGGAAAAAGTTTAGACACAATTATCATCGGTGTTATTATGCTATTAGTCCCAGGGGTAGCTATTACCAATGCTGTCCGAGATATTATGAGTGGTGATTTTTTATCTGGACTTATTGGACTAACAAAAGCAGTTTTTGCAGCTTTAGCCATAGCCCTTGGAGTAGGAGTCGTATTAAACTTTCGATTTAAGCGAGGATTATTATTATGAAATGGATCATATCACTCTTTATAGCAGCTATTGCAACTTCAGGTTTTGCCGTTCAATTTAATGCCCCAAAGAGAACATTAATTCCAGCTTCCTTAGGGGGAGGTATTTCTTGGGTTATTTATGATTCTGTATTAGACTCTGGTTCAAACTTTATCCTTGCTGGCTTTATTGCCGCATTTATTGTTGGAACCATCGGGGAGTTTTCAGCCAGAAAATTTCATTGTCCTGCAACATTATTTATCTTACCTGGACTGATACCATTGGTCCCTGGGGCAGGTATGTACTATACAATGAGCCATCTTATTGAGCAAAATTATGAATTATTTACAAAGACTAGTGTGGAGACTTTTTTTACAGCTGCTTCTCTTTCAGTAGGTGTTGTAGCATCTTCTGTCTTCTCAAAATCTTTAAAAGGCTTTAAAGTAAAAAAACATAATATACACAAACATAGATAAAAGAACACCTTAGTTGGTGTTCTTAAATATCTTGTGACACACAGTATTGAACTGCAAATTCAGCCATTTGCGCCCAGGGATTCGATACAGATCTTTGGTATTCATCTTTCATATATAAAGTCTCCCCTGTTTTTGTATCTAATACTGAATATAAATCTCCTTCTAATGAAAAATAGGCAAGAGCAATATCTTCTTTTTGCCGTATTTCAATTAAAAATGGTTTGTTTTCTTTATTTAAAATTCCTCTAATACTTATATGGACATCTTCATAATCCAATTCCTTACTAACCTCTGTTGAATTATAAGGGCAAAGACTATCTTGGAAAAAGGACATCAAATAACTCATCGAGGCAATTTCTCTTTGATTCTCGTCTTTTAATATTTTATAGTCGTCATCTTCTATATATGGCAACCTTTGTAAAGACTCTACTTCTAAAGGATAAAGATGGATCATCTCATTTCTTATTTGATTTCCATAACCTTCCAAGCGATGTAATCTCATCTTTTCTTCTTCAAAGGGGTTCTTTCCCTTCTCAAAAGATTGTAATAAATCCTGATTAATATTTGTCTTTAGTATAAATGCCCAGGATTCTGGACTATGATTCCTTTTCATATAATTTAACAAGCCATAAAACTTATGCAATTTACCATTATATCTTAGTATATTTTCAAATATAGTTTTTTGAAAATTATCTTCAATAAATAAATTAAGAATACTTACATTCATTGGATCATTGCTTTGCTCTCGTTTATAAAAGGCTGAAGGAAAAATTCTATCAATTCCTTGACTTCCTGGTGTACTCAAGTACCCAGTAGGTAATTCCAACTCTTTTTTGTATTTTAAGACCTCTTCCAGATTAAAAACACCTAGTTTTTCACGACTTATTTTGTTGAACTTTTCCTCTTTCTCTTGTAGATTATGAGTTTTCATGGAAAGTTTTTGAAGTTCTTTCTCTAATTTATCAATATCTTCTTTCTTCTTTTTCATAATAGAAGATTTGTGATTGACCCTCAATGATAATTCCTTAGATTGACTATTATAATCATTTAAAGCAAAGTACGTGTATAATGAAATACCCAGTGTAAGGAACAAGAAGAATAGAGAAAGAAAAAGGTATTTTCTATTATTTTTCCTGTACATCATTTTTCCCTTCCTTTTGTTCTAACCGTTCCAATTCTGAAAGCACCCCATCGTATTCACGATATTTATAAAATAAATATGTCATTTGATCTCTTCCATTTAACAAAGGTTCTATGGAAGTGCGTATACCAAATTGTTTATTTAACGATTCCATTCGATCTACTAGGATTTTATAATGTAAATACATCTCTTCAGGATTACTCTTACTACGATTACCATGTAAAATTTCATAAATAGGATAGGTTAAAGAATAAACATGAGCAATGATAAATTTTCTTTCTTCTTCCTTATGAGAAAAGTTTAAAAAGAAATCCCTATACATATTAGTTTTAGCTATTAATGGATACACTTCGTTTATCTTTAGCTCTTCAAATAAGGAGTCTTTTTTCTTTTCTAAATCACTTCTTGAAGATAATTCTAGGTATTTAGAAAGAAATTCATCAACAATTTCGTTATCATAATCTGACCCTAGATAATAGGGAGACGTATTTTCTAAAATCTTTACCATTTCTTTTAAAATATCCTCTTGTTCTTTTTCATAAACTTCCATTTCTTTTTCAAATGAAATATGATCAAGAGTATCAGATGAAAATCCATATTTCTCTTCAAATCTTTTTAATCCAATGTTCAAATTTTCTGTTTCTTCTTTTATCTTTACCTGATGCTCTTTCTCTTGAAGAGTAAGGGTTCTAATTTCTTTTTCTAAATGATCTTCTTCATTTTTTAAGCCATAAACATTTACTTTGTTTGAATAGGAATAAGCAAAATAAACTAGACTTACAAATAGGAGTACTAGACTTAAGATAAATAATATTTTTTGCCATACATCTCTTTCAACCATAATCTCACAACTTTCGTTCCATAGTAATGGTGGTCATCTTGCCAAATCTTTTATCCACAAAACGAATAATTAAGATTGACAAAAAAATTCCTAAGATACCTCCTCCAAAAGAAGCTAATTGTTTTATATTCCCATTAGGAATTGGAAGAACTTTTAAAGAAATAAAAACTCCAATAAAGAAAAATAGTGTAGGTAGGCCGTAGACTAAAAAAAGAAAAGCAAGTATTCCTTTAAAAGAGGTGTTTAATTCAACAAAATCCCCTCGATGTAAACCTAGGGTATCTACTAGGGTCACTTTTTCACTCTTATGTTCACAACTTCCTTTACAAGAAGAGCAATCTGCACCACATGATGCTTGGCGAATAACCTCCAAGTCAACCATGCCTTCTTTTTTTCTAATAACTCTACCTACCTGTTTCATATTATTCCTCCATAACTTGAATATGAACTTCCTCTAATTGTTCTTTTGATAATTCAGTAGGTGCTCCTGTAATAAGGCAAGTTGCAGATTGTGTTTTAGGGAATGCTATCACATCTCTAATATTTTCAGAACCAGTAAATAACATAACTAAACGATCAAGACCATAGGCAAGACCACCGTGTGGAGGGGCTCCATATTTAAATGCTTCTAACAAAAAGCCAAATTTTTCTTGTGCTTCTTCCTCAGAAAAACCTAAAGCTTGGAACATTTTTTTCTGAAGGTCCATGTTATGAATACGAATAGACCCACCGCCTATTTCATCTCCATTAATAACAATATCATAAGCCCTTGCTCTTACTGACTCTGGATTTGATAATAGTTTATCTTCATCTTCTTTTTTTGGAGAAGTAAATGGATGGTGCTTAGCTACCAAACGATCTTCTTCTTCGTTATACTCAAATTGTGGAAAATCAGTTACCCACAAAAACTTAAAATCCTTAGGATTAATTAAATCCATATCCTTAGCAATTTGGATCCTTAAAGCACCAAGTGTTTGATAAACGATAGAATGATCATCTGCAACAAATAGTAATAAGTCTCCAGGTTCACCATGTAATAGCTGAATTATATTTTTTTGACTATCGTCAGAAAGAAATTTTCCAATCGGTGATTGAATCGTATCTTCTTTTACTTTCATCCAAGCTAGTCCTTTTGCTCCATATGTTTTCGCAAATTCTTCTAACTTATCTATTTTCTTCCTTGAGTAGAACTCTCCACCATTAGGTACTCGAATTCCCCGTACTGATTTATTATTTGTAGTTGCAGATTCAAAAACCTTAAATCCGCAATTTTTCACTACTTCACTTATGTCTTTTAATTCTAAACCAAATCGTAAATCAGGTTTATCAGAACCATATCGGTTCATAGCTTCTTGGTAGGTCATCCTTTTTATAGGAGTATTAATATCTAGCCCTATCATTTCTTTAAATAAATACTTTAAATAGTTTTCATTTAATTCCATCACATCATCTTCATCTACAAATGACATTTCTAAATCTATTTGAGTAAATTCAGGTTGACGATTGGCTCGTAAATCTTCATCTCGAAAACATTTTGTAATTTGGATATATCTATCTAAACCGGATACCATTAATAGTTGTTTCATTAACTGAGGTGATTGAGGTAGGGCATAAAATTTTTTAGGGTTGACACGACTAGGAACTAGATAATCTCTTGCACCTTCAGGTGTTGGTTTGGTAAGCATAGGTGTTTCTACTTCAATAAAACCATTTTCATAAAAAAAGTTCCTCGTGAGATGATAAAGTTTAGATCTAATTTCTAAGTTTTTTTGCATCTTTGGTTTACGTAAATCCAAAGCCCTATATTTTAGACGCATCGTTTCAGAAACATTGTCATCATCTTTGATATAGATAGGAGGAACTTCTGAAGTATTGATAATTTGTAATTCATCTACTAAAACTTCTATTTCCCCTGTTGGAATCGTTTCATTGATATTCGAACGTAATCGTACCTTACCTCGTACACCAATTACATATTCAGATCGTAATTTACTTGCTTGTTGAAACAAATCTACATCCACAGTATCATCAAATACAACCTGTACAATTCCCGTTCTATCACGTAAATCTACAAAAATAAGAGAACCTAAATTACGTTCCTTGGCGACCCAGCCATTTAAAATAACTTCATCACCAATATTATTTTTTCTTAAAACACCACAATATGAATTTCTTTTAAGCATGCTATTTTCTTTCAAAACTTATCCTCCATCACCTTTTTTTAATATTTTAACATATACGTTTAGAAACCAATTCTTCTAATTCCCCTAAATCTTTAAAATCATTATCTTTTAAAACTTTTAGTAAGACCTTCGCTCCCTTATCCATACCTTGACAACCTGCTAGTAATAAAACATCATCTTTTTGAATCAAAGGAATAAGAGCCTCTAATCCTTCTTGAACCGTATCAAAGATTGGCACTTGACGTTGATTCGATTCCATAATATTTTTGAAAATACTATGCTCTTCAGGAGATACTGTATCTTTTTTTGTGACTAAATCTTTACTTACTGTAGCACAAAAACCTTTAGGCTTTAGTTCATTTAACCAATAAATAATTCTTTCCCCAACCTCTCGATTTAATTCCACTCCTCTATTACCTCGAATGGCATATAAAATATATAAATCTTTATAATCCATGACCTTTAAAGTTTCCATTGTTGCATCTATATTTTTTTCATTTGCAAAATGATCGTCTAAGACCATAAAATCTTTATCGTAAATCAATTCAAATCTACGTTCCACACCTGTAAAAGACTTAAGACCATTTTGTATGTTCTTGATAGCAATATTATTGATTAGTCCGGTAATTATAGCAGGAATACTATTCATTACAGAAGAATACCCTACAGCTCCTAGTTCGATAGAAAATGATTTTGGTTTAAGTTTACCATATTCAGTCTGTATTTCCTTATTTATAATAAATGTATACTTCCCACGACCTGTAGATAAATCTAAATTATCAATGGTGAAATCTTCTTTTTTTGATTGAATGGAGTAAGTATAAACTTTCCCATTTGTTTCTTCTTTTAACCTAGCAATCAAAGGATAATCCATATTTAAAATAATATTTGTATCTTTATTTGCTTCTCGAATAAAGCGTGATTTTACTTCAACATATCTTTCAAAGCTACCATGTTGATCAATATGTTCTTTAGATAGATTATTAAAAGTAACCGTATTAAAATTAACTCCTCGATTTCGATATAATTCTTGTCCAGAAGAAGAAACTTCCATAATAACGTCTTTTATTCCATTTTTTTTCATATTAGATAAATGGTTTTGCAGCTCGTAGGATTCAGGGGTTGTTAAAATAGAAGGTATAACTTTATCCCCGTATTTTACTTCTATCGTTCCTATAATACCAGGATTCTTTCCTTGGGATTTTAAAATTGCATCTACCATAAAAGATGTTGTAGTTTTACCATTTGTGGCGGTAATACCAATGATATTTAAATCATTGGAAGGCTCCTTAAAAAACTTTGCCGATGCATCTGCTAAAGCTATTCTAGAGTTTTTTACAATCCACTGTGGTATATCATCATCTGTTTTTTCTTCAACGATAGCAAGGATTGCTCCCTGGTCTTTTGCTTCACCTATATATTTATGTCCATCTGTTTCATAACCTTTAATCGCAAAAAAAACATCTCCATCTTGTACTTTGCCAGAATGATAGGCCAACCCTTTAACATTTCCTTGAAATTTATTTATATCTTTATGAACGTTTAGAATATTTGCCAATTCTTGAAAATTCATTTTCTACCCCTTAAAAATCAAAATCCTGTAATATTATATCCTTCTTTTCTTGCCTTTTCATCCAATGTTCTTTATAGTCCTTTAAATTCTTATATTGATAAATTTTTTCTATTCTATTTTCATTCGGATAAAGAAACTTAGTTGTACTAGACATACCTAGACCTAAGATTGTTTGTCTCTCCTCCATCATTAATATATTATACATTGATGCTTTTCCAGTGAGAGTATATCCAATGTTAACTCCATTACCTACCGTTCTTTTTTGACGATACATATAATAAGGTCTATATCCATGATCCTTTAACAAGTCTTTTGCAAGAACCGTTGTATGTAATATCTCTTTATAATGAAAAGGAGAAACTTTTTTCTTTTCCCAAAATTTTGCTCCATTTTTAATGGACAATGAATGTATTGTAATATTATCCGGCTTTTTTTGAATCACTTGATCCAAAGAATGAAGAAAAATTTCCGGACTCTCCCCAGGTAAGCCTAGGATAAGATCCATATTAATCTCCTGAATACCTGCTTCTCTGCTAATTGTATATGCATTGTGAATATCTTCAATGGTGTGACTTCTACCTAGTACATCTAAAGTGGATTGAATCATACTTTGAGGATTAATACTAATCCTGTTGACTCCAATTTCATGTAATCCTTGTATTAGTTTGGTAGAAATAGTATCTGGTCTTCCACATTCAACGGTGTACTCCAAAGGTTTTCCAAAAATTTGAATAAGAGCTTCAGAAATTCGATGTAAGTCATCACTGGGAATAGCAGATGGAGTCCCTCCTCCAATATAAATAGTTTTTGGAGTATGTTTAAACTTGTTTTTATAATAAAATATCTCATCTAACAAAATCTTAACATATTCTCGTACTAAATCCCCTTTTTTTGAACCTATCGTAGGATAAGAACAATATTCACATTTTGTTGGACAAAAAGGTATATGGAGATATACGCTATAGGAATCAGGAGAAATATTCCCCACTTTTTCTTCCTCCACATCAACAATATCTAATAAAAGTTCTCTCCCAAATTTTTTTATTCTATACTCATTTTTTAAAATACTGTCGACTTCTTGGGGACTCTTTGATTTTAATAATTCGTATACTAATTTAGTTGGTCGAATACCTATTAAAGTCCCCCAAATGGTTTCTTCTTTATTTGGTAAAGAAATATCCTCTAATAACAATCTTTTGATATCATTTGTGCTTTTATATATAGAAAGTGGATATGTATAATTTATATCCCCACAACGAATAGAGAAATGATTATCCTTTATTTCTAATATAATATCTTGGTCATCGGTTTCATAAAGGGGATATAAAATACGGAGAAGCTCAAATAATTCATGAGTTTCTCCTTCATTTCTCCCATAAACTTTTATCACAAAGAAACTCCTCTTAAAAAGGGATTATTTTCCCTTTCAAATTTTACATTTGTTTCAGGGCCATGTCCTGATAATACAATAACATCATCAGGTAATTTAACAAGCTTCACAATTGATTCTATGATTTGATTATAATCTCCACCAGGAAAATCAGTTCTGCCAATAGATCCGTAAAATAAGGTATCTCCTGAAAACAATAATTGGTCCACATATAAACTGATTCCCCCTGGAGTGTGACCAGGTGTATGGATTACCTTAATTGTATGCCCATGAAATTCTATTTCGTCATTATCTTCTAAAAGTTTTAACTTTGACGGAACCTCTAAATTAACCCCCATGGCACCTGTTAAATTTAGTCTTGCATTTTTTAAAAAAGGTTCTTCATCTTTATGAATATATACTGGAATATTATATTTTTCTAAAACCTCTCCTAATGCTCCAACATGATCACCATGAGAATGTGTTAATATAACGGATTCCGGCTCTATCTGATATTCTTCTAAAGCATTAAAAATTTTCGTTCCCTCAGCACCTGGATCAATAATTATTCCATGACCTTTTTCATCATGTAATATATAACAATTTGTTTGATAACTTCCCAATGGCATTCTAATTACCTTAAGTCCCATAATACCTCCTAAACAGATATGATACTCCATATCAAAATCATTAAAAGACCTTTTCACTATCCAGTAAAATAGTAACTGGACCATCATTTATCAAAGTTAGGTCCATATCTGCTCCAAAGACTCCAGTAGCAACAGACAAACCATCATTGTTTCCTCGTTGAATAAATTTTTGATAAAGTTTCTCTGCTTCAGCACCGTTGGCAGCTCTTATATAACTTGGGCGATTCCCTTTTCTTCCATCTCCATATAAGGTAAACTGACTTACAACAAGAAGTTCTTTTCTATGGTCCAATAATGATTCATTCATAACTCCGTCTTTATCATCAAAAATTCGTAAATTTACGACTTTCCGATAGATATAATCCAAATCTTTTTCTGTGTCTTCTTTGGCTATTCCTAGAAGTAAAACAATACCTTCACCGATTTCTCCAACTTTATTTCCATCAACTACAACATTTGCTGTTTTCACTCTTTGGACAACGGCTCTCATAAAACCTCCTATGCAGATACTCGATATGCTTCTAATACATTTTTTATTTTCTTTAATTTCTTTATCAATCGTCCTAATTCTTCTATATTATGAATTTCTAAGATAATATTAATAATTAAAACATTATCTTTTGTAGTTTTTGCAGAAAGAGATGTTAATTCCACCTTAGAATCATTAATCCGATTTGCAATATCTCCAATCACATTACTCTTATCCACCGCTCGTACTTCAATTTCTGCACTATAGCTTCCACTTTCTCCAGTATCCCACGATACATCAATATATCTAGATTTATCATCATTTTGAGCTATATTTGTACAGTCCATTCGATGTATGGATACACCTCTTCCCATAGTAATATAACCGATAATTTCATCTCCAGGAACTGGATTACAACATTTAGCAAATCTTATTTTTACATTATCAATTCCTTTAACAAAGACCCCAGATTTTGCTTTTTTCTTTTTCTTTGGAGCTGCTTGGAAATTTGAAGTATCAACTGTTTTGACATTTACATTTTCTCTATGATAAATATCTACAAGTTTTGCCATTACTTGGTTAACAGACATACTTCCATAGCCCACTGCAGCAAACATGTCATCTGTCGAAGAAACTTTTAATTTATTTTTTACTTCCTCTAACCAATCATCTTTAATTATATCTCCAATTTTATAACCTAATCTTTTAGCTTCTCGCTCTAGAGAATCTTTTCCTCTCACAATATTCTTGTCTCTATCTCTAACTTTAAAATACTGTCTAATCTTGTTTTTAGCTTGTGAGCTTTTTACAATATTAAGCCAGTCTAAAGAAGGTCCAGAGTTAGGATTAGTTATAATATCTACAATATTACCATTTTTCAATTTATAATTTAAGGGTACAATACGCCCATTAATTTTAGCACCAACACAGGTATTTCCAACTGCACTATGGACACGATATGCAAAATCTATAGGTGTCGAGCCTTCAGGAAGGTTAATAACATCCCCTCTCGGAGTAAAAACAAATACTTCATCGGCAAAAAAGTCAATCTTTAAAGTTTCCATAAAATCATTCGGGTCATTTACATCTTTTTGCCATTCTAATAATTGACGTAACCAAGTTAAATTTTCATCAAAAGAAGTACTTTTAGAAACTCCTTCTTTATATTTCCAATGAGCAGCAATCCCATATTCTGCAGTCTTATGCATTTCATAAGTCCTAATTTGGACTTCGAAAGTTTCTCCACTTTCATCTATTACTGTAGTATGGAGAGATTGATATTTATTTGGTTTAGGCATAGCAATATAGTCCTTAAATCTACCAGGAATTGGTTTCCACATGGTATGAACGACCCCAAGGACCCCGTAACAATCTTTTATATTTTCTACCAATACACGGATTGCTGATAAATCATAGATTTCATCAAAAGATCGTCCTTTAAAATGCATTTTTTTATAGATACTATAAAAGTTTTTAGGTCTTCCGTTAATATCTGCATGAATATGGATATCCGATAAATTTTCATAAAGTATACTTATAATTCCATTAATTAAACTTAATCGTTCACTTCTTCTCTTACTAACCATATCCACTAACTTATAGTATCCATCAGGATCCAAATATCTTAGAGATAAATCTTCTAATTCCCATTTAATTTTACTAATACCAAGTCTATCCGCTAAAGGAGCATATATTTCTATGGTTTCTCTTGCAATTTCTTTTTTCTTTTGCTCTGTCATATACTCTAAGGTTCTCATATTATGAAGTCTGTCAGCAAATTTTACAATAATAACACGAATATCCTTAGCCATTGCAAGAACCATTTTTCTAATATTTTCAGCTTGTTTTTCCTGTTTCGATTGGTAACTTAATTTTTTTAATTTTGTTACTCCATCAACTAGATCTGCAATCTCTTCGTTAAATTCTCTTTTTATATCTTCATAGGTTACATCTGTATCTTCAATCGTATCATGAAGTAAACCTGCAATAATTGTTGGTGTATCCATGTTCATTTCTGCTAAATTTAAAGCAACATGGTAAGGATGTATAATATATTCTTCCCCGGAACGTCTTTTCTGACCTTTGTGGTGACTTTCCGCCATCTTAAAGGCGCGGGATATGGCATCCTCATCAACATTTGGATTATATGTTTTTATTTTATTTATAAGATTTTGTAACATATCCAGACTCCTTTAAAATCTAAAACTCTTTATAACTAATTGTATAGTACTATTCCCATTAAAAGTGTTTAAATCAATAGAATAAACAATGTCCATTTTTATGGGGTTAGGTCTACCAAAATAGGCATCTTCAACAACATATCCTGGATAATTGTCGTTAATTTGATTAAAAAATTCTTTAATAGAGTGAAACAAAATACCTTCTTTAACATTTCCATTATCAGATAGTTGAAACTTTAATACATTTTTATTTTTTCCTAAAAGCTTCATATTTAATATATTTATATTTTTAGTTCCAAATAAAGGTCTTTCGTTTCCAGTACCAAAGGGTTCTAATGTATTAATATTATCATAAAGATCCATAGTGATATCAGAAAAATTTAATGAAGCATCTAATCTGATTTTTTTAACAACATCTTCGTCTTTTAACTGAATTTCTTCTATCACCTTATTTCGAAAAGTATCAAACACTTCTTTTTTAACACTTACCCCTGCAGCCATTGGATGGCCACCAAAAGATTCTAAGTATTTTCGATATTTTCCTATTTCAGCTACCATATTATATTCTTCAATACTTCTACCTGAACCTTTTAAAGAATTCTTACCATCTGTAAATACTATGGTAGGTCGATAATATCTTTCTTTCAATCGACCTGCTATAATTCCAACTATACTTTCATGTAAATTTGGTTCATATAAAATTAAGCATTTTGGTATATTTTTAAATCTTTGTAATTGCTCTTCAAACTTTTCAAGTCCTATTTCTGTTAACTTTTGTCTTTCTCGGTTTAATTCATATAATTTTTTTCCAATATCTTTTGCTTTTTCCTCATTTGAAGTTAGAAAAAGTTCTACAGCATGTGATGCATCCGATAACCTACCTGCTGAATTTATCATAGGTCCAATAATAAATCCTATATCATAAACGGATAGTTTTTTTTGATCAATATTAGCTACTTCCTTTAAGACTTTTATTCCTAAGTTATCTGATTTTTCTAAGGATTCTAAGCCATAAATAACAATAGCTCTGTTTTCATTAATCAATGGCATTACATCACAGATTGTGGCTATCGTTACAAATGATAAAAATAAGTCATGAATTATTTCTTCTTGTCCATGTATAGTATATAAATAAGAAATAAGCTTAAATGCAACAGCTGCACCGCATATTTGTGTAAAGGGATAGGAATCCACTTCCTGCTTAGGATTAATAATACTATAACATTGTGGTAGAACATCCTTTCCATCAACTTTTACAACATCATGATGATCAGTAATGATTAATGAAATATCCATTTCTTTTGCCATTTTTGCAGCTTCAAAAGCAGCAATTCCGTTATCACAAGTAATTATAGTCGAAATTTCATCCTCTTTTGCTTTTTTGACGATAGACGGATTGATTCCATAACCATCATGAACTCTATGGGGAATGAAATAATCTACCTTGGCTCCAAGCCTCTGTAGCCCTTTCATTAAAATTACAGTGCTCATAACACCATCTGCATCATAATCACCTATAATTCTAATTTTCTTTTTAGATTTTATACTTTCTATAATAAGATTGCCAGCTTTGATCATATCTTTCATCAATAAAGGAGAATGAAGATCTTCCAAGGATGGGTTTAAAAATGATATCATTTCCTCCGGGGTTTCCAGTCCACGATGTAGTAGTAGCTTATATTGTAAGTTTGTAATACCATAATCCACCGGATTCCATTTATTTTTTGGCTTTATATTTCTTAAAAACCACCGATCCAAAAGATCACCTCCTATTAATGTCTTTTATTATACTATAATCTTGGGAAAGACTCTAGTTTTACTTAATTTGTTTCAGAAGCTAGTACAGAAATAGCTGCTTCTAATCTTTTCCTTTCCATTTCGCAACCAATCCTATAAGGTTTTTCTATTGATTGATTGGCGTAATAAGCATTGGCATGACAGCCTCCACTACAATAATATTTCGCCCAGCAACTTTGACAGTCTTCTTTACTAAAAACATTTGAGGTTCTGAAAGGTTCTCGTTTCATTTGGTCTAAATTTCCATCATGTACATTCCCAAGGATAAAATCTTTTTCTCCCACAAATTGGTGACATGGATAAATATCTCCTTCAGGTGTTATCGCAACATACTCACAACCTGCTCCACAGCCAACAGATCTCTTTACTAAACATGGACCTTGGCTTAAATCAATCATAAAGTGGAAAAATTGAAATTCTGGATCTTCTTTTCGCATTTCGATATATTTTTCACTTAAATCTTCATATTCCTTAAGTATCTTTTCCAAATGTTCTTCACGTATAGCATATTCTTCTTTTTCATCAGTAACAACCGGTTCCATAGAAGTTTTTTTGAATCCTAAATTATAGTATTCCTCTACATCTTTAGAAAAATCTAAATTCTGATTCGTAAAAGTACCACGAATATAATAATCTTTATCTCCACGTTGATCAATAAGTTTTTTAAACTTAGGAACAATAGTTTCATAAGATCCTTTTTGATTACAAGTAGGTCGCATAGTATCATTTATTTCTTTTCGTCCATCTAAGCTTAAAACCACATTGTCCATATTTTCATTAATATATTTTATTTTATCATCGTCTAATAAAATACCATTAGTCGTTATAGTAAAACGAAAATGTTTATTATATTTCTTCTCCAAGCTTCTTCCATACTCCACTAGTTTTTTTATTAAGGAAAAATTCATCAATGGCTCTCCACCAAAAAAATCCACCTCTAGATTTTTTCTCTTTCCGGAGTGTTTAATTAAAAAATCAAAGGCCTTTTTCCCAGTGTCTTCATCCATCAACAATCTTTGCCCTTTAAAATTTCCTTGAGCAGCAAAACAATACTTACATCTTAAATTACAATCATGGGCAACATGTAAACATAGGGCCTTAATAATATTTTCCTTATTATATTCAAAGGTGGGAGTGTCATCTTCTGTGAAAAGTAAGCCTTTTTTCTTTACTTCTACCAGTTCTTGATAACCTTCCTGAATGTCTTCTACTTTATACTTATCTTTTAAATCTACAATTGCTTCTTTTAGATTTTCTTCTTCAACATAATCTACTAAATCATAAATCATTGGATCCACTAGATGAACAGATCCACTGGCAATATCCAATAAAATATATTGGTCATTTAAATGGAATTTATGAATAAAAGCCATATTACCCCCATTATCTATAATTAAAAATAAAAGGTGTGGAGTTCCACAACCTTTTATCGATTTGAGTTTTCACATTTTTGATTTCCTACAGTACAAGAAGTTTTACAAGCAGATTGGCAAGAGGTCTGACATTCTCCACAACCGCCCTTTTTCCAAGTTTCTTTTAAATTTTCTTTTGTAAGAGTTTTTATGAATTTCATATGTACCTCCTATTCCATCCCTTTTCCTTTAACAACAGAGTTGATACCCCATTTTGCTACATCAATTCTTGTATTTAATCCGGAAGATTCAATAACCACATAATCCTCTTTTAGGATTATAATCTTACCATGAATTCCTCCAATCGTAACTATATGATCACCAACTTTTAAATTGGCTCGCATTTCTTTAATTTCATTGTCTTTTTTCTTTTGAGGCCGAATAAGCGCAAAATAAAAAAAGGCAACCATTACTACCAATGGTAGTATACTAGTTAAAAGATTTTGTTCACCTAAACCCATATTCCCCCCCTTTCTATGTTACATTATAACCATAATTTCGATAAAAGTCACTCTTAAATTTCAAAAACCTATCTTCTGCAATGGATTGGCGAATATTTTCCATTAATTGAAGTAAAAAATGTAGATTATGGATGGTAGCCAATCGGAGACCGAGAATTTCATTGGTATGAAATAAATGACGAATATATGCTCTCGAATAGTTTTTACAAACTTCACATGTACAATTTTCGTCTGGACTTCTAAAGTCTTTTTTATATTGAGCATTTTTTATAACAAGGCGACCTTTTGATGTCATTAAGGTTCCATTTCTAGCAATCCTAGTTGGCATAACACAATCAGCCATATCAATACCTCGTTCCATTGCCTCAAACAAATAATCTGGAGTCCCAACTCCCATCAAATATCGAGGTTTATTCTTTGGTAAAAAATCAATAGTATAGTCTAGAATCTCATTCATTAATTCAAGAGGTTCTCCAACGGACAATCCTCCTATTGCATACCCAGGAAAATTTAAATCCACTAAATCTAAAGCACTTTTTTCTCGAAGATCCTTATACATTCCCCCTTGTACAATCCCAAATAAACCTTGGTTTGATCTTGACTCATGATAGTCCTTACATCTTTTTGCCCAACGGGTAGTTCTCTCCATAGAATTTTTAATATATTCATAAGTAGCTGGATATGGAGCACATTCATCAAAAGCCATCATAATGTCTGATCCTAAGATATGCTGTATTTCCATCGATTTTTCTGGAGACAGAAATTGTTTGGACCCATCTAAATGAGATCGAAAAATAACTCCTTCTTCTTCAATTTTTCTATTTTCTGATAAACTGAAAACTTGAAATCCTCCACTATCTGTTAAAATAGGGCCATCCCAATTCATAAATTTATGAAGTCCACCAGCTTCTTGAATAATTTCTGTACCTGGACGTAGAAAAAGATGATAAGTGTTACTTAATATAATTTGTGCTTTTAAATCCTTAAGTTCGTCTGGCTTCATTGTCTTGACAGTTCCTAAGGTACCAACAGGCATAAATATTGGAGTTTCAATAACACCATGAGGAGTTTCAATTTTTCCTAATCTAGCCTTACATTCCTTTGATTCTTTTTTTAATTCAAATGAAATCAATCTATCACCTACTTTATAAACATGGCATCGCCAAAGCTAAAAAATCGATAGCCATCGTTTTTGGCTTTTTCATATGCAGCAAATATAAATTCTTTAGATGAAAAAGCTGAAACCAACATCAATAATGTAGATTCTGGTAAATGGAAGTTAGTAATTAATCCATCTACAATTTTAAAGGTATATCCTGGTTTTATGAAAATATCAGTCCAACCTTTACCAGATTGTAAAGTACCAGTTTCATCAGCCATGCTTTCTAAGGTTCTAACAGAAGTTGTACCAACAGCAATAATTCTCCCACCTAGTTTTCTTTTTTTATTAATTAAATTAGCTATTTCATCTGAAATTTCATAGTATTCAGAATGCATTTTATGGTTATTAATATCTTCAACCTTTACAGGACGAAAAGTACCTAACCCTACATGTAAAGTAATTGGACATATAGAGATTCCTTTTTCTTTTAATCTATTCATTAATGATTCTGTAAAATGTAAACCAGCTGTTGGTGCTGCTGCAGATCCTAGATGTTTAGAATATACTGTTTGATACCGATCTTTTTCTTCTAATTTTTCTGTAATATACGGAGGTAAGGGCATCTCTCCTAAAATTTCCAAAGCTTCTTCAAATGGTATTTTTGATTGAAAAGATATCAATCGATTCCCATCATCTGTTATCTCCTCTACTTTACCTTCTAAAATATCACCTGCTTGGAACTTTGTTCCTAGTCTCATTTTTTTCCCTGGTTTTACCAAACACTCCCAATAATTTTCTTTTGTAGGATTTAAGATTAATATTTCTATCTTTTCCTTTTTACCAGGTCTATGGACAAAAAGTCTTGCTGGACGTACCTTTGTATTATTAATTACTAAAACATCTCCAGAATGTAAATCTTCAATAATTTCGTAAAATACCTTATCCTTTAATTTACCTGTTTTTCTATCCATGACCAGTAGTTTCGAATGATCTCTTGGGTTTACAGGATGTTGTGCTATTTTTTCATTTGGTAAATCATAATAAAAATCTCTTGTTTTCATGTACACCTTTTTCTATTTTATCTCTACTCCTGGGAAATAAAAAGATATAATTTCTCTACAATTATGTCCATTTTTAGCCATATTCACAGCACCGTATTGACTCATACCAACTCCATGACCATAGCCTTTTCCCTGTATTTTTATTTCGTCACCAGATATATCTAAAAAATCATTCTTTTCCATTTGTGGGTGATATGTTTCAATACCCTCTGATGTGATTTTACTTTCTTTTTCACTTAATGGCCGTTTACCATTAGCTGTTAAAACAACTTTTTGGTTCGCCACTGACGGTTCAAAGAAGAACCAAGTACTTTTAATTTTCGTTGCACCATATAAAGATCGGAATTGATTCCCAGTCATTAAAGATTGTCCTTTATTTCCAATGATATTTAGTTCTTTCACTCTTCCACTTGGTAAGGTATTTACAATATTGATCGTTTGAATCTTACCTACATTAGGAAATTTCTTTTCTAAAGTTTGTAAAAATTCTTTTGTATTCATCTTGAACTCCCAAGTAGCATGATTTGTATCAATAGAATAAGGATCCTCTTTCATAATTAAATAAGGTATTTCTTTTCCTCCCCAAACATCCTGAATGTTTTCTGTCCTGCCACCACTGGTAGCATGAAATATTGTATTAGCAATTTGACCATTATAATATGCGATAAGACCCTTCGTTTCCTCCACTGCTTGATTGGTCGTCGAGGTTTCTACACTTACGCCATGATAGACTTGAGAACTTGTGGTGTCATCTAAGTGAAACCCTTCTTTAGAAAATTTATTTTTATTTGCTAGAGCGAAACTTCTTGACACTATTGCTTGGGCTTTCAACGTTTCCATCGGATGTGACGGAGAAAGCTCTTTAGGTAAAACTCCTTTAAGATAATCCTCTACTGAAATTTGATTAATAACATTAAGTTTTTGATTGCTCACAGAAAATTTTATATTTCCTCTATATTTTAACTTTCCATATCCTATAGGAGTTCCCTTACCAGCAATTAAAAATAAATTTGCTTTTCCCCTGTCACTAAAATTACCTGTTTTTATTTCAATACTATCTTGTTTTAGCTTAATCCTTACTTTTCCATTCTCTAAAGAAGTAACTATTTTTCCGTTTTTATAGATGTCAAATGGACCTTCACAAGAAAGAAATATTTCTTGATTTTGGTTACCTCTCTCACCAACTCGAATATCTAAAACTTCCTCGGCAAAAACAAAGGATGGAATAATTAATAAGAAGATAAGAATTAACAAACATTTACTTTTTTTCATAAAAAACTCTCCTGTTCTTCTTGATAAGGAAACCCAAAATGGTCATAAGCTCTTTTTGTAGCAATACGTCCACGAGGGGTTCTTTGTAAAAATCCTATTTGAATAAGATAAGGTTCGTATACATCCTCTATGGTAATTTTTTCCTCACCTACAGATACTGCAATCGTATCTATTCCAACAGGTCTTCCAGAAAAATTTACAATCATTGTTTCTATGATCTTACGATCCGTTCGATCTAACCCATATTCATCAATTTCTAATAAGGTTAAAGCATCTTTAGCTATTTTATTAGTTATGATTCCATTTTCTCGAACTTGAGAGTAATCTCTCACTCTTTTTAAAAGACGATTTCCTATCCTAGGGGTTCCTCGAGACCTATTTGCAATTTCCTCTGCTCCATTTTGATCGATTTCTATATTAAGTATATGAGAAGATCTCTTGATAATATCTACAAGAGAATTCTTGTCGTAAGGTTCTAATACTAATGGAACTCCGAAACGATCCCTTAAAGGTTTACTTAATTGTCCAGCTCTTGTTGTAGCTCCGATTAAGGTGAACTTAGCTAAATCTAATCGTATACTTCTTGCACTTGGACCTTTTCCTACAATAATATCCAAAGCATAATCTTCCATAGCTGAGTAAAGAACTTCCTCTACAGAACGATTAATCCTATGTATTTCATCAATAAATAATACATCATGTTCACTTAAATTTGTTAAAATACTGGCCAAATCTCCTGGTCTTTCTATTGCAGGTCCAGAGGTAGTTTTTATATGGACCCCCATTTCATTTGCAATGATTCCAGCTAAAGTCGTTTTTCCTAATCCTGGTGGTCCACTGAGTAAAACATGATCAAGATGCTCCTGTCTTTTTTTCGCTGCTTGGATAAAAATATCCAGTTTTTCTTTCGCCTTATCTTGACCAATAAATTCATAAAGATATCTTGGGCGTAGTCCGGATTCTATGGAATCTTCTTCTCGATATTCTCTTGTGACAATTCGTTCATTCTCCATAATTAATCCTTTCTAATTTGACAAAATTTTTAATCCTTCTCTTATTTGTTTAGAAACATCCCAATGGTCTGGAATTTCATGTAAAGCTCTAGATGCTTCCCCATAAGTATATCCTAAAGAAATTAAAGCTTCAATGGCTTCCTCTTTTTCCTTATTCTTTGGACTTAGGTTATCAGAAACCTCTATATGAGATTCAAAGGATTCTTTCGATATTTTATCCCTAAGTTCTAAAATAATCCGTTCTGCTGTTTTTTTACCAATACCAGGAGCTTGCTGAAGTAATTTATGATTATCAGAAAGAATTGCTTGTCTAAAATCTGATACAGAAATTCCACTTAAAGCATTTATAGCAACTTTAGGTCCTACCCCCTTTACTGTTGTTAGAAGTTGATACATTATACGTTCATCTTGATGAGCAAAGCCAAATAAATATATACCATCTTCTCGTACTACCATAACAGTATATAACATAGCAATATCGCCTTCTTGTAAGCGAGAAAGAGTCCATGATGTTGAAGTAATATGGTATCCGATCCCATTTTGTTCTAAAACTACAAAATCTTCTCCAATGGTATGTATTTTTCCTTTTATAAAATCAATCATAGTATCTCCTAATCTATCTCAACATTATTTCATCTATCCCACCAACTCCAACTACTTCATTCTGAATTGCTCTTTAAAACGTAAGCCATTTCCATGGGTTATAGCCACAGCCAAAGCATCAGCTGCATCATCAGGTTTTGGGATTTCTTTTAAATGTAATAAAATTTTTACCATTTCCTGAACTTGACGTTTCTCAGCTCTACCATAACCGATTAAACCTTGTTTTACCTGAAGAGGGGTATATTCATATGTTTTCAGTCCATATTTTTGGGAAGCTAATATTTCAACTCCTCTTGCTTGTGCAACCATTATGGCTGTTTTAACATTTTTATTAAAAAATAATTCTTCAAAGGCAACTTCATCTGGTTCCCATT
This sequence comes from Tissierellia bacterium, assembly GCA_030537855.1. Lineage (GTDB taxonomy): Bacteria > Bacillota > Clostridia > Tissierellales > Peptoniphilaceae > JAUNVD01. The sequence goes on from JAUNVD010000005.1 coordinate 45,427, forward strand.
TTTCTATAATATCTGTTAATTCATTATAAAGGCATTCAAGTCGATTTGGCATAGGTGTTCGACTTTTGGTACGTATAACCCCATAGGTAACAGGTTTATACTTATTACCTATAACATCCACTATTCCAAAGCCCATAATAGCAAGGCCTGGATCAATTCCTAGTATTCTCATATGCCTCCTTAAAAAAACTAAGTTATCCGAGGATAACTTAGTCATTGATATCTATTAATTACTTGATCATTGACCCCATGCCAATAAGCATTTTGATAAATTCTTAATCCATCTAAAAAGAGAAATCGTGTTAGCTTTCGATTAAGACCTTTTAATTCCCCTTGAGTCAAAATATTATTTGTTTCTGTAAACTTTTCATCTGATGACTCATAATTTATCATTAATTGGCGGTCTAGATGATTGTTTAAATTATAAATCTTCTTACGAAGAATCGTTCTATTATAGCGATATATAACATTTTTTAAAAATTTATTCACTTTTATATCATCTTCGATTCCTTTAAAAATCGTATCCTTAAAAGCTAATATATCTTTCCGTTTTGTTTCATATTGAAATAAAGTTTTCATCCCATATAATTCTTCTACAGTGAAATGATGAAAAGTAAGTATTTCTAATCGATTTGCACATTTGGGACAATGAAACCCATTCCGATAGCCTTCTAAATATAAGTACAACTCAAAGCGATTGATATCATCATGTATTAATTGACTTAAATTATATGCAATCAATTCCTTACCATCTTTGTTTCTTAAAAAACGACGTATATCTTTTTTTAAGTGTTTTAAAGAGATATAGGAAGGAAATACATTTTCTATGGAATCTTCAATGTTATAAATATTCAGAAGAATTTGAATACATGTAACATCATTTTCAAATAAAAATTTCTGGGACAATACCCTTTTGATGTCCTTTAACTTTACAATATCTGTTGATTCAATTTTTTTATCTCTTAATGGTATGCCCATACTTCGTCCTCCAAATCTTAGTGATACTATTATACCAAAAAGTTATGAAGGATTGGGAACAAAATCAAAGATGTCTAATAAAAGGAAAGCCTTCCTTTTATAAAATATTTAGTCCACGAATGTTACAATCCTCTAGAATCTCTTGATTCCAAATAGTTGCTTGTACTTCTCCAATATGTTTTTTTTCTAAAAAGAAAAGACAAATTCTAGATTGACCAATTCCTCCACCTACAGTATATGGTAATTCCCCTTCTAATAAAGCCTTATGGTAGTCAAAGGTAAATCGATCTGTCGTATTGGCAATTTCAGATTGATTTTTTAAACTTTTTTCATCAACTCGAATCCCCATAGAGGAAAGTTCCACTGCCATTTGAAGAGATGGATCCCAAAATAAAATATCACCATTTAAATCCCAATCATCGTAATCTGGACTTCTAAAATCATGAGGGGAGCCTGAATCTAAAGGATGCCCAATCCCTTGAATAAATACAGCTTTCTTTTCTTTACAAATAAGATCCTCTCTTTCCTTTGGAGATTTATCTGGATATAAATTTTCCAATTCTTGAGAGCTTATAAAGTAAATATCTTCTGGTAATTTATCTGATAATGCATTTGGATACACAGAGTTAATATATCTTTCTGTTCTTTTAAAAACTGAGTAAATTTCCCGTACAATATAATGAAGATATCCTGTATTCCTGTCTTCTTTTTTTATAATTTTTTCCCAATCCCATTGATCTACATAGATAGAATGTATCTCATCTAGAATTTCATCTGGGCGAATAGCATCCATATCTGCGTAAATACCTTCATAGTAATCAAATCCATATTTTTTTAATGCAAATCTTTTCCACTTAGCTAATGATTGTACGATTTCTACGTTAATATCATAATTTCTTAATTTAAAACCTACAGCTTTTTCAACACCACTTAAGTTATCATTTAGTCCTGTTTCTGGACGAACAAATAAAGGCGCAGAAACTCTAGCTAAGTTTAAAGTGTTAGATAATTCTCTTTCAAAAAAATCTTTCAATGATTTTATTGCAATTTGTGTTTCTCGTAAATCTAAAAATGTCACTTCTGAATTATTTCTCATAGTCTCTCCTTTCAAAAAAAGCTCCTCATCCTAAGACGAAGGAGCTTTTATTAAACTCTTTGTAAGGTATATTCTGCCACATTTTCCCTTATTGCCTCAAATATAAAATTGGTAATTTTAATATTTAAGGTAAGAGCAAAATTTAAATCTTTTTCATACGAATGATCCAATGTCATATATTCTTCTACTACTTGATTAATATAATTTTTTACTTGATTCGTTACAGTTACCACTCGAAAGCTGTCAAATGTTAAATCTTCAGTCTCTAAACTTAGATAATGAAATTGATGATTTTTAGAAAATTCATTTAGTCTCATTTCATAGCTTAAATGTTCTCTAGCACGCTTTGAATTGACACAGGTGATTCTCTCTGCATGAGGATAACAAGTATAATCACATAAATAATGAGAAATAATTCCAAGCTTTTTGCTTAAATACTTGTTAAGCATTAAATCTTCTCCCTTTTCAAAGTCCTTCCCTTGACAAAGAAAGATAAGATTTGCAATTTCTCTCGAGATATAATTGATACTTTCATTTTTGTAATGTCTAATAAATTTATAGTAAGGCGTGATGTCAGGAGCAATACTTCCCCATAATAATTTTTCTTTATTCAACTGAATACCAAAATGTTCAGAAACATTGTTATAAACCTTTTCAGCAATCAGTTTGTGAGTTTCTGTATAAATATGATCACTTCCTTAAACTCTCATTAACTCTACCTTTTAATTTTACATAATTTAAGTAGAGATGTCAATTATTTAATGAACAAATATTATGTAAAAAAAGAAAAGACCGCATTTTGCGATCTTTATACTATCATTTATCAGTTTTTTGTAATTGCCGGTCAATTTCTAACCAAATATCATCTGTTTCAAATCCCTTTCTCCAACTTGCAACCCCTGCAAGATGATATTTATTGACTAATGATGTCTTCCATGAAATTGATTCTAATTCTTCTAGCCAAATCTTTTTTGAACCGGCTTCCACATAGTATTGCTTCCCGTCTTCCAGCCATTCAGGACTTAGCTGATGATTGTTCACAAACTTTTTAGCTTCTGCCATCGTTGCCGTAGTGGAAGAAACTTTACCATTTTCTTCTGTCCAGATTCTCGTATAAAGTGGTATTCCTAGTACTAATTTTTCCATAGGTATTTGTCGGAAAAGATTATTTAAATTTCCCTCAACCCACCAATATTCTGCAACAGAACCAGCTTTTGGACTACTACCCCAGTGTTGGTCATAGGCCATTAACATAATAAAGTCAGCAACCTTTGCTAGATCCATACGATGATATGGCTCTTCTAAAACATTATTAGATATTTGTGGGGTCACATCTACAGATACTAGAACATCCATTAAATGTACTCTTGAAGTAAGTTCACGAACAAATTGTGTTATTAAATCACGATCATCTATCTTTGTATGTTCAAAATCTATATTTATTCCCTTCATATCGTATTTTTTTAATAGTTCAATTAAACCATTGATAATCTTTCTTCTGGTTGCTGTTGATTGTAGAGCCTCATGGGTAATGTCTGGATCAAAACTATTATCTAAGTAACCCCAAACATCGATCCCAAAGGAGCGATAGCGATTCACGTATTCTATATTTCCACGATCTATAAGATCCCCGTTCCCATTGGAAATAGAAAACCAAGTTGGACACACTTTATTTACTCCTGGAATTGGTTTTATCTTATTAATTCTTTCCTGTGTTTCATTCCCATAAGTATAGTCCCATGTTAAATTAAGAGGCTCTTTCAAGGGAGCCTCTGTCTTTTTACTTTCTTTAGGTTGAACAAATGGATTTTCTGGTAAGTCAACTTGTAGTTCATCTTTCAAAATATAACCTGCAAATCCATCTATTTGACGAACTTTATACCATTTTCCCGATTCACCATAAACAAATAATTCTTGATCCTGTTTTAAACTTCTAATAATTGGAGATGAAGTAGTTGCATCTTCTCGTAATTTAATCCCATCTCCCTTGGGATGACCTTTTGCATAATTAACATCGGTACGGTCTAATAACAATACATTATTATCCTTTACAAATCTTAAATCCACAGGATAATCATATATAAAAACTTCTATAGGTACAAGTACTTTATTTTTAACAATACGAACCGGATCCCTTAGCTCAATTTCTTTCCCGTTTACAAATCCTCTTGATTCCTCAACGATGAATTCTTTGGTTCCCTCATTATTCGTAAAAACAACAGTCTTCTCATTTTCATCATAAAAAATAGTTTCATCAATGTTTTCTTTGATATAATCAAAGGACAAATAGAATTGTCCATCTATACGATCAAAATCTGATTCATCAATATCCTTATCTTCAGATATAAAATGGAATCCGTCGTATTTTGTAGAAATCACTCGGGATGATTTTTTTAAGTAGAAGAGTACTCCTCCTCCTATTAGCAAAAGGATTGCTAATAATACTGCCAAAATTTTTTTCATGTTGATCCTCCCTTATTATACAATCATTTTTATTATACCGATTCCACCTTTAATCGTCAATTTAAAAATAAACTTCTAGAAATAGAAAAAGCCACAGCTACCTGTGACTCTTACCTTAATAATTTTGTTTCTCTTTAACTTTCGCAGATTTCCCTTGTCTTTGACGAAGATAATATAGTTTGGAACGACGTACTTTACCTTTACGAATTACTTTTAAATCTTCAATTCTTGGGGAATGGATGGGGAATGTTCTCTCAACTCCTGTTCCATAGGAAAGACGTCTTACCGTCATAGTTTCTCGAACACCAGTGCCTTGTCTTTTTATAACAGTTCCTTCAAAGACCTGAATTCTTTCTCTAGTACCTTCGATAATTCTATAAAATACTTGAACAGTGTCTCCTGCTTTAAAGTCAGGTAGATCTTTTTTCAATTGTTCTTGTTCAATTGTCTTAATAACATCCATGGAAACCCTCCTTTCACTAATTTTCTTTATTTTTTATTATTTCTAATAATGTAAGTTCTTCTTGGGTTAGCTCCTTTTTTTCTATTAAATCAGGTCGCTTTTTCCAAGTATTTTTCAATGATTCTAATTTACGAAACTGATCAATTTCCTTATGGTTCCCACTTAAAAGAACCTCTGGTACCTCCCAATCATTAAAGACTCTTGGTCTCGTATAATGAGGATGATCTAAAAGATTTTCCATATGGGATTCTTCTAAATAAGAATCTGCAGTAGAAATTGCTCCAGGGAGAAGTCTTGTAATTCCATCAATAAGTACCATCGTCGGAATTTCTCCTCCTGATAATACATAATCACCAATGGATATTTCTTCATCAACACAATGTTCTACTATTCTTTCGTCAATACCTTCATAGTGTCCATTTAATAGGATAATATGCTCCTCAGTAGCAAGATCTAATAACTTTTTTTGTGTTAAAACCTTTCCTTGAGGCGAAAGATAATAAACCTTAGAATTAGACTTCTTTACAGAAAGAATTGCATCATAAATTGGTTGAGCTTGTATCACCATTCCAGGTCCTCCACCAAAGGAGTAATCATCAACCTTTTTATGTTTGTTTTTAGAAAAATCTCGAATATTAATACATTCCATTTCTAAAATCTTATTTTCTAAAGCTCTACCTATAATACTGTACTGATAAAGACCTTGAAAAAATTCTGGAAATAAAGTAAGAACAGTGATTTTCATGGTCTCATCCCTTCAATAAGCCTTACTATCATTTTCTTTTCTTTTAGATTAATAGAAAGAATAAATTCTTTTACACCAGGTAATAACCAGGTTAAATCATGGTCCTTAATGATATAAACGTCATTCCCAGGCCCTTGTTGTAGATCTATAATTACCCCTAAATATTTATCATCTTCATCATATACTTCTAAATCAATAAGATCAGAAATAAAGTATTGCCCTTCTTGTAAAGGGACACGCTCCTCTTTTAAAATATATAAAAAGGAATCTTTTAAATGTAGCACATCGTTAATAGAATTATAATCTCGAAAATTTATATAAACCATATTATTTCGAATAGCCACAGAATCTAAATAGTAAGGAGTTTTATCACTACCTACAAATACACGGTTTAAATCAAGAAAACGACGTAAATCATCTGTGTACGGGTATACTTTCAAAGTACCTTTGATTCCATGTGTATTTACTATCTTACCAATTTCTGTAAAATTGTTATTCATGTTCTAGCTCTTTAATTTCCAAATTAATCTCTTTATTTTCCTTCATGGAAATAGCTTTTAAAATAGATCTCATTGCCTGAGCAATACGACCTTGACGTCCAATGACCTTACCCATATCTTCTTCTAGTACATTTAATAAAATATTAATGCCTCGATCAGTTTCTGTTGATGTGACTTTAACGGCATCTGGGTTGTCTACAAGTTCTTTAGCTACGTATTCTACAAATTCAACCATTTGCCTACCTCTTTACTCTTCAACGGAATCTTCTTTTGCTTCAGATTCCTCAGCTTCTTCAACCTTCTCTTCTTCTACCTCTTCCACTTCTTCCGTTTTTTTCGTTTCATAAACATTATTTTCACGGAAAAGTCTATCAACGGTATCCGTTGGTTTTGCTCCATTAGAAATCCATTTTAAAGCTTTTTCGTTATCAATTTTAACGGTTTTTGGTTGAGTTAATGGATCATAATATCCTAATTCTTCGATAAAACGTCCATCTCTCGGTGCACGAGAATCTGCTACAATGATTCGATAAAAAGGATTTTTATTAGATCCCATTCTACGAAGTCTAATCTTAACTGCCATATTTTCACCTCCATAAATATGAAATATCTATGATAATTATATTATCAACTAAAATGGAAAAGGAAATTTCATTCTACCACGTTTCATATTTTTTTCCATATTTCCTAATTGCTTCATCATTTTTCGAAGCTCTTTAAATTGTTTTAAAATCTTATTAACCTCATGAACATTAGTTCCGCTACCCTCAGCAATGCGACGTCTTCTGGAACTGTTGATAATTTCAGGTTTTGCTCTTTCATCTGGAGTCATAGACTTTATGATTGCCTCTACTCGTCCAAAACCTTTTTCATCAATAGAAATATTCTTTAACATTTTATTGTTCATGCCTGGAATCATTCCAATAAGCTCTTCTAAAGGCCCCATGTTTTTCATTTGTTCCATTTGATCTAAGAAATCATCAAAAGTAAAGGATTGGGTTCGAAGCTTTTGTTCTAACTCTAAGGCTTTCTTCTCGTCAACTGCTTCTTGAGCTCTTTCAATAAGGCTTAGAACATCACCCATTCCAAGGATACGAGAACTCATTCTATCTGGATGAAAAACTTCCAATTGATCCATCTTTTCTCCAGTAGCAATAAATTTTATTGGAGTATCTGTAACACCTCGAATGGAAAGTGCTGCACCACCACGAGCATCTCCATCTAATTTTGTTAAAACAACACCAGTTAGTTGTAAGGTTTCATCAAATGTTTTAGCAACAGTTACAGCATCTTGTCCAGTCATTGCATCTAAGACTAATAAAATTTCATTCGGGTTTACCTCTGAAGCAATATTCTTAAGTTCTTCCATTAGCTCGTCATCAATATGAAGTCTACCAGCAGTATCTATTAATACCACATCATTGTGATTTTTCTTTGCATGCTCTAAGGCAGCTTTTGAAATATCTACAGGACTAATTTTATCTCCCATTTGAAATACAGGGACATCAACAGAGTCACCTACTACTTGTAATTGTTTAATCGCTGCAGGTCTATAAACATCACAAGCAACTAAAAGAGGTCTCTTATTATCCTTTTTTAATAATCTAGCTAGTTTTCCTACCGTTGTGGTCTTTCCTGCACCTTGTAGTCCACACATTAAAATTACTGTTGGTGGTTGAGAACTAAATTGAATCTTCTCCTCTTTTGTTCCCATTAAATTTGACAATTCTTCATTTACAATTTTGACTACTTGTTGACCTGGAGTTAAACTTTCCATTACTTCAGAGCCAATACAACGGCCTTTTACTGTTTTAATAAAATTTTTAACGACCTTAAAGTTTACATCTGCTTCTAAAAGTGCAAGTTTTACTTCTCGCATTGCCTCATCGACATCTTTTTCAGAAACCTTTCCCTTCCCTCGAATTTTACCAAGGGTACTTTGTAATTTATCGGATAAACTTTCAAAAATCAAAGTGTCACCTCTTTTAAACTCTTTTTTATCTTTTCAACTATTATTGTATCATCTGGCGAAAGTTTCTTCTCAAGAGAATCTAATTGGCAAAAAATCTTTGAAACAACTTCTCGAAGATGTTCCCTCTTAGAAATAAGTTGAAGAACATTCTCCATTTCTTCTAAATGTAACTCTGCCCGTTTTATATTATCCGAAACCGCCTGTTTACTTATATTCATTTTTTCTGCAATTTCATTTAAAGAAAGATCATACCAAAAATACTCAATCATTACCTGTCTTTGTCTTTCAGAAAGTAACGATCCATAAATTGCTAACCGTTCATTATTATCTAAGGTTCGTTCTAGCATATCTTCTCCTTTTCAAACAGAGCTATAGGGTCAAGTTTTTTCCTTGACCCTATCTATTATAGAATATATTTTAAAAATGTCAACAAAAATTTTATAAGTTTAGCACTAAATCTTCAATCTCCACAACTTCCCCATCTTTTATATATACCTTTGGTAGACGTTTATTAAAATGAGTTACAAAAGAGGTGGGGATTTCATCTGCTAAAGCAGATATTTCTTCGATGGTAATTTCTTCTTCTAATTGTTTTCCCACAATCACCACTTCATCCCCAACTTTACAATCTACTCCTGTTACATCAACCATAAATTGATCCATACAAATGCGACCCACTTGAGGGCATCTTTTTCCTCCAACTAAGACATCAATTTTATTACTTAACATCCTAGGAATTCCATCTGCATACCCTAGAGGTAAAGTTGCTATTTTCGATTCTTCTTCTGTTTTATAAGTTAATCCATACGATATACCCTCTCCAGAAGGAATCGTCTTTAAATGACCGATTTGGGCCTTAACTTGGCCTATAAACTTCACGTCAAAAGGCTCTCCTGCAGGATCGTCTTCAGTAGAACCATATTGTAAAATTCCAGGTCGTACAAAACTTAAATCAAAATCACGATATTTTATTGTAGCATGGGAATTACTCACATGTTTATATTTTATAGTAATACCTCGATCTTCTAACCCTTTCACAATATACATATAATTATTAAATTGATATTTTGTATAGGCTTCGTCAGTATCAGCTACGGCAAAATGTGTAAAAATTCCTTCTACATCTAAATATTCTAAATCCATAATTTTTTGGATTTCATCTAAACTCTTTTCATTCGGTTTAAATCCAATACGATTCATACCAGAATCTACAACGATGTGTACCTTACATTTTTTATCCTGTTCTTTTGCCACTTGATTTAATTTTCTAGCACTATCTAAAGAATAAAGGCTAATAGTTATATCATTTTTTACAGATGCTTCCATTAAATAATCAGGTGTATATCCTAAAATTAAAATATGAATATTCTTATAATGATTTCTTAAACTTAACCCTTCACTTAAAGTTGCTACTCCAAAAAATTCAATGCCACATTCTATTAATGTTTCAACTAATTTTACTGCTCCAAATTTATACCCATCGCTTTTAACGATGGACAAAATTTTTGTATCATTTCCGATTTCTCTTTGGATTGTTTGAATATTATGTGCTAAATAATCAAGATTCACTTCAATCCAAGCCGGTCTTGTTAATTCCACATTACCATCCCCTTTTCATAAAAAATGCACACCTAGGTGTGCATTTTTTATTGTAATCCTAAACTTGATTTAAGTAGGAATAAAGCTTCTTCTGGATGTTCTAAACTCATAACTCCTAAAGATGCCATAATATAATCATTATCAACAATAATATTAGCTTCTTTCGTAGGCAAAAGTTCGTGACCAGAATTGCTAAGAGCTATTTTTTTCATAATATCTATACGATGAGGTAATCTGGTTAAAGCACCTCCAGTACCTATAATATATTTTACAGGTGTCAAGTCTTTTCCTTGGGCTAATGTTTTTTTCCCTTCCCCACCGTACATATCCCTATATTTTCCTGCATGTCGCTTTACCGCTGTTACAGTAGCATATTCAGCTAAAATTTCAGAAAAAGCAATATCAATTTCAGTCGATGGAATTGGATTATGGTCTTGTATTACCTCATCTATTTCTTTCTCATCGACATTTAACTTTTTCATTAATTCTTCTTTTCCAATAAACTCCACTACATTTTGCATACTAACATAGCAACCTAAGTCACCTTCCACTGATCGTTTTGCAAAAGGTTCTGGAGCAATTAGAATTCGTTGAATTTCTTCGCTAACCTCACATACAGAATGGACATCTGTCGTTGCTCCACCAACATCAATGGTAACTAAATCTCCAATTTCTTCATATAATAATTTGCTTGCTTGCATAACAGCACCAGGAGTAGGCATAATACTTCCTTGAACCATATCTCTTACCTTTTCCATTCCAGGAGCATGAATAATATGACGTTCAAAGACTTCTTGAATGACTTTTCTGGTAGGTTCAATATTTAAAGTATCTATTTGAGGATACACATTTTCTACTATATAAACTTCCATCCCTGCCTCATCAAAAATCAAACGAATTTCTTCATCATTTTCAATATTTCCAGCATAAATCACAGGGGCCTTAATATTTAAACCAACAATTTTTTCTGCATTTTCAATTGCCGTATCTCTTTCTCCGTAATCAATTCCACCAGCTAATAAAATAATGTTAGGATTAATTTCTTCTATCTTTTTTAAATCTGTACGTCTTAATTTACCAGCAGTAATGAATTTAATATTAGCTCCTGCTCCAAGGGCAGCCTCTTTAGCAGCTTTTACAGTCATATCATAGACTAAACCATGAACCGTCATTTTAAGTCCACCTGCAGCTGAACTTGTAGCAATAAGTTTATCATATTCTAATGTGTCTATCTCTAAAGATTTTTTCATATCATTAATTGCTTCTTGGATGCCTACATTTACATCTCCTTCTTCAACAGAAGTAAATGCTTGACCCTGCCCAATAAATCTTGGGCTAGGGTCAAAATTAAATGCATTTACTACCGTTGTAGTGCTACCTATTTCAGCAACTAGCAAATTAATCTTCGCCATCTTCTCTCCTTCTTCTTTCTTTAACTAAGAAAGTAGCAACATGAACTCCTTTTGAACCACGTCCAAATCCAGCGTCCATACCAGATTTTTGAGCTAGTTCATTTGAAACTTGAGTTCCTCCAGAACAAATGATGACATCATCTCGAATACCTTTTTCTTTACAAATTTCATCGATTTTTTTCATATTCTTATAATGAATATCATCATGTGAAATAATTGTAGAAGCTAAGATTGCATCCGCATTAACTTCAATAGCAGCGTCAACAAGTTTTTCTGGTGGTACAGAAGTACCAAGGTAATGACATTTAATACCATACTTTTCGATTCCACCATGTTTAATGTCTATAATTTCGCGTAATCCTACTGAATGCTCATCTTCTCCTACAGTACCAGCTACAATTGTCATTGGATGTTCTTTGATTTCACTTCTTAATTCTTCATCACTTATAATTTCTGGTTTTGGAGGAATCACTAATTTGTCCAAATCAATATCAAATTGTACTTTCCCTTTAATCTCAATTCTAGTTCCTTCTGCAATTTGCATGATTTCTTTATTGATGCATTCTACTTCCTCTAATCCAAGCTTTTTACCAATTTCAATACCTGCAAATTCTGCTGTTCTTTCATCTGTTGGTATGAACATAGTAATTTGTATAACACCATCTGCTGCCCATTCCATTTCAGGTTTCATTAGAGAAGTTTTTCGATACTTTTCAGTTTCCTTTAGTCGAACATTTACATTATCCGTTTCATCTAACTCATCAATATAAATAATCTTTTCAGGATTTTCAAAAGTACATCCTCCAATTAATTTTGAAGGGTTGTCCACACAAGATGGATCATATTGTGCAATATTATTATTACCAAAATGACCAGTTACAGGTGCCATATAATCTTCATGACGTTCATAAACAGTACCAACACCTACTCCACCGTCCATTTGACGAGCAATACCATCGTCATTTCTTGCTGGATATTCAGCAGAATCAACGAAGAATCCTTTTTCAACAGCATGGAAATATCCGCCAACTTCAAGTATTTCTTCTAAATAAAGGACTGCTTTTTCCTTTAATTCTCTTATCTTACTCTTTAACGGATCTTCATCTCTACGAAGTTTTACCATAGACATTAACCCATCTAATGCATTAAAGGTTTGTCTAGCATTGTCAATGGCTTCCATGTTATAAATATGCCATGGTACATTACGACCCTCATCAGGTGTAATCGTAGATTGGATATCAGCACTTGTTAATTCTGAAATTAAAAGGTCCGTTATATGTGTAACTGTGGCTTCTCTTGTAGAAGCAGTCATATATTTTGTGTTTTGTTGCGCACGCATTTTATATTCTTTAAATACTTCTCGTAACGCGATCGCATAAGGTAAATCTATTCTTAGATTTGGTGCAGGTTGTGCCGTTGGTGGAACAGTAGAAAGACATATATTTTCTTTTTTCATACCAACTTTTACAGAGAATATAGAGTTAATTCCGTGTTGTACCATTAATTCTGGAATAACTTTCCATGCTTCAATAGCAGTTGCATTCGCATTATGAGCGCCATCTATTTGAGCAATACCTGCGTAAGTCATAACAGATTTTGCTTCCGCAGCATCCACAAAGGAACGAATCATATTGATATTACGATATAAAACATTGTATTGTGGATCTTGATGGGCTCCAGAAATACCTTCTTCTGTAAACAACACCGCAACTTCTGGTCCTGCTACCCCTGATACATAAGAATGGTAATTAATCGGTCTGCCAACTTCTTCTTCAATTAAGTCAATCGCTTTTCTTTGTGCCCTTAAGTGCTTTCTAGTGATAGGATTACCACCAGTACCTTGAGGACTACCTTCCATTAACCCATCCATATGGGATTGACCAGCGGTACGTATAACCATTAAGTGATCTGCACCATGCCAAGCTGCCATACGCATTCTACGAATATCGTCTTCAAAACGACCGGAAGCAATTTCTGTTGTTATTACTGCATTTGGTTGAGGATCAATATCACCAAAGTTATAAGCTGCAGGTAGTGGTTGTGAATTTTTTAAAGGTTCGGAAGTTTCATAGAACATAAATGGACCCATTTGTCTAGGTTCATTTTGACCTTCTCTCCAATGCCAACCTCTGGTTCTTGGATAATAGTTTTCTAGTCCCTTCATCAATTCGTCAATGTCAATTTTTTCCGTTGGGACAAGTGGTTTCATCCCATTCATTCTTTTTTCTTCTTCTTCTGGTGTTAGTTCAAGGACGCGATAATCGTCTTTTATATGTTTCCATTTACCCATTAGTTAGCACCTCCTTTAAATACAGAAACCGCTTGATCCCATAATTCACCTTCCAAAAGCTTAAGACCAGCTTCACGAATAGTAAGATTATTATCTTTTGCCATTCTGTAAACAATATGACCTGCTCCATGGCCAATAAGACCACGATCTAAGGCGCCTTCTACGATTCCCATTGTTTCAACACTAGAAAAACCCATTCTTAATAGAACAGAACGTTCAATCGAAGGAGTGGTATTTTTCTTCGCTAAATCAATCAATGGATCTACTACTTGTCCAGCTAGTTCCCAAAATCTAGCTTCTAATTCTTCTTCAGAAAGATGGGCTAAGTGCTTCCTTCTTTCTGCAAAGTCATCTTTTCGTTCCATAATATCCCCCTAAATATATTAATTATATGACTATGCTTCGTACTTAATGTCTAATTCTTCTAAGATTTCTTTCACAAATTCAACATCACTATTAGTATCTTCTGCTAAGAATTGTAAGTCATTTTTAGTAACAATATCTACCTTGTGATTTTTAACTGCATTTTTAATTGCAGATTTTCTTGTATTTCGAATATCTAACTCTACCACCTTCAATAAAGAAGGATCTTCAGGAAGAATAATGTTTTTCCCTGGAACTTCTTCATCAGGATTACCAACTTTTACTTCAATACCATTTTCTTTTGCAAAGGTAAGTTGTGGAAGAATATGTTTACCTGCACCAGTATATTCTGTTTCTTGAGCAACAACAATGGCATCTTCTGGAAGTTCTTGAGCTACATGAAAAGCTACTGCTAAGGATGTGTTCCCTGCAGGTCCTCGTTCAATCCCTTCTAATTGTGCCAAGACTTCTGTAATATAAAACACAGAACCTTGATTTACCGTTAAGTAACGATCAATATATCGTAATGGTCTAGCAGCAGATCTTGGAACGTCTGAACGATCAGGATATGTTGTAAATGGAATTCCAAATCCAGTATGACCAGTTGTAAAAGATTTACGATTAAATTGTGTATCACTTGCCATATGAAGACCTGATAAATCAACAGATGCCGCTACTATTTCAGTATCGTTAGCACCAGCTCGGATCAAACCTCTAGCTGTTCCAGTAAGGTTTCCACCACCAGCATTAGTTGCAACTACCACTTCTGGATGTTTCCCATATTTTTCTTTACATTCTTCAGCTATTTCATAGCCTAAAGTTTCAATACCGGCAATTGCCATTGGTGAATATAAAGATGCATTGAAGAATCCTGTCTCTTCTAGAAGAACTAAATTATAATAAAAGAGCTCCGGTCCTACTGTCAACTGTGCAACTTCAGCACCAAGTGACTCACAAGCCCTTGCTTTTTCTATAATTTCTGGTTGACCAACTTCTCTAGAATCATAGCATTCTTGAACAATAATCGCTTTTAAACCATGCATACAAGCTTGAGAAGCAACAGCTGCCCCATAATTACCACTTGTAGCAGCAATCACTCCTTTATAGCCTTTTTCTTTGGCATAAGCAACACTAGTTGCCGCTCTACGAGCTTTAAAAGAACCAGAGACATTACAGGCTTCATCCTTAATAAAAATTCTTGCACCTTTTCCTTCTGGTGCGTTTAATCTAGCTAATGCAGAAATATTACGTAATTCAATAAGTGGAGTTTCTCCAACTCCATATTCTAATTGTGATTTTTGAATTTCTTCGAAGCTATAAGGAATTTCTTTCATTAGACCTTCATAATCAAAAGCAATTCCACCAGATTCAAACTGCTCATAGTCGAGACCAAGAGCTTCTTTCATTATTTCTCCATTACGTGCCATTACCGCATCATAACTTAAATCTTTAGCCATTACTTTTCACCTGCTTTCTCAAGTAAATTACGAGCTTGTCTGCCAATGTAAAGTAATTCCGGCACACATTTTCCAAAATTATGTTTCCAATATGGATTAACCTCAATTAATTTACCGGATATTTTTCTGCCAATATAAGTTTCTACTTCCACCTCGTCACCAATTGATGCTTCATCATTCAATAAAAATCCTTTATTCCATAATTGCAAGTCGCATTTGGAAGTATCTTCAGGTACAGAACCTGCACGTTGTCCCGCCGGCAAAACTACGGTATGGATTCTTACCCAGTCCCCTTTTTTTGCATCCATAGTAAGCTCCTTTCTTATACAGATATTGTTTTCCTATGTTAGAGCACGCTAATCGTAAATATTATTACTTGTATTGTATAAAAGTAATATTAATTTATTGAAGAAATCACAGGGATTTATTATAGCAAATTGAAAAATTTATGATTTCATAGCGTAATCTCTTATATATCTATTATGCAACAAATAGGGCAAAATAATCAAGGGGAAAATGTTATTATTCCATCTTCCCCCTCTGTATAATACTAAATTGTATTCAATATGTTAATTATACTCACTCAAATAAAGCACTTACAAAATCTTTTGTAACAAATGGTTGAAGGTCTTCTATCCCTTCTCCAACACCAACAAGTTTTATAGGAATGTTTAATTCTCTTTGTAAGGCAACAATAACTCCACCTTTTGCTGTGCCGTCTAATTTTGTTAGAGCAATTCCCGAAATATCTGTTACCTCATCAAAAGTCTTTGCTTGGATAATTGCATTTTGTCCAGTGGTAGCGTCTAATACTAATAAGGTTTCTTTCGTAGCATTGGGAAATTCTCGTTCAATAATCTTTGATATCTTTTCCAATTCTCTCATTAAATTAGATTTATTATGCAATCTACCAGCTGTATCACATATTAAAACATCGGCTTTCCTAGCTTTTGCAGCTTGAATACCGTCAAACACAACTGCTCCAGGATCAGAACCTTCTGAATGGGCAATCACATCAACACCTGCTCGGTCACCCCAAGTTTTTAGTTGGTCTATAGCAGCTGCACGAAATGTATCTGCAGCAGCAACCAGTACAGATTTTCCTTGATTCTTTAATTGATAACATAATTTTCCTATCGTTGTAGTTTTTCCCACACCATTTACTCCAATCACTAATAATACTGCTGGTGAAGGTTCTAAAGATAAAGTATTATCAGGATTATTTTCTTCCATAATATTTGAAATTACTTCTTGTAATAATGGTTTTACTTTATTAGGGTCTTTAACTTTTTGGTTTACAATTTCTTCTTTTAACCGATCAATAACTTCCATAGTAGTGCTCATTCCCATATCAGAAGAAATTAAAATGTCTTCTAAATCTTCCATCATTTCATCATCAATTTGCACATAAAAACCTAAAACTTGATTGAACTTATGCTCCATTTCATTTCTAGTTTTACTTAAACCTGATTTTAACTTTTGGAATAAAGATTTCTTTTCAATAGGTTCTTGAAAATCTTCTTCCCTCTCTTCTTTCTTTTCTTGAGTTTGTTCTTCAAAGATATTTTGGTTATCTTCTGAATTCTCAGAAGAAGTAATCAAATCTTCTGCTTCTTGAGACTTATTAGTCTCTTCTAAAGGCAAATTAGAATCTTTTTCTTCCTCTTTATTTATTTTCTTTTTAATCCAATTTAACATATTATCACTCCTTATAAGATTCAATTTCCATGGGAACCATTTTACTAATTCCCATTTCCTCCATGGTTACCCCGTATAAAATATCTGCAATCTCCATCGTAGGCTTTCGATGAGTAATCATTATAAATTGAATATCATCAATAGTATCAAGGTAATTAATATATCTATTAATATTAGAATCATCAAGAGCAGCGTCAATTTCATCTAAAATACAAAAAGGTGCCGGCCGTTTTTTTAATAGTGCAAATAATAAAGCAATGGCTGTTAAGGTTCTTTCTCCCCCTGAAAGTAAAGATAAAGATTGAAATTTTTTCCCAGGAGGTTGACTTTTAATTTCAATCCCAGCTTCTAGTAAATTTCCATCTTCCAACTCAATAGTTGCACGACCTCCATGGAATAATTTTT
>JAUNVD010000005.1:62877-69087 GCA_030537855.1 Tissierellia bacterium
CATTAAAATATTGAGATATTTCCTCGAAAGAACTTTCAAATTTTTCTTTCATTTCTCTATCTAACCGAAGAATGATTCTTTGAAGTGATTCCTCAGCAACTAGTAAATCATTTCTTTGTTGCTCATGAAAATTAACTCTTTGTTTCACTTTTTCATATTCTTCTGGTGCATTTGGATCGATTGCACCAATTGACAATAATTTCTTACGATTTTTTTCTAATTCCTTTTCTCTTTGAGCAATATCTTCTTTTGTTATATCAATATCTTCGAAATTAACAACTCCGTATTTATCATGAAAAGTTTCAATTTTATGGGATATTTCCAAATTTAATTTTTCTAATTTAAAATTAAAGTCTTTTAACCTATCCTCTTCTTTGTAAAGTTCAGATTGAATCTGATTCCATTCTCTTTCTAAATCATATCCCTTTTTTTCTAATGTTTCCAATTGGAAATCAAAATTCTTTTTTATGTCTTCTAACTCTTTTAATGCCCCTTCTTTTTCATTTTTGGACTTTTCCATAATTCCTAAAGATTTTTGATAATCCCTTTGCTTTTTATGAGAAAGATCTAGATTCTTTTTCCAAGTAGATAATTTATCTTTTTTAGATTTACTTTCTTCTTCTAAATGAAGTTCTCTATAATAAAGTGTTTTTTCAGTGCCTTCTAAAGAATTTAAAGTGAGTTCTTCCTGGTGATAGCGTTCATTCATTTCATTTTCATCTTTTATAATTTTATTTTTGTAACTTCGATAATCATCTAGTTTTTCAGTATAGGATTTCTTTTCTAAAAATAAATCGTGACTATATTTTTCCAATTCATCAATCTTTTCTTTATCATGATGTAAACTTAAAGAAAGAGAGTCTAATTCCTCAAAATACTTTTTACCATGTTCCTGGTTAGATTCTTTAGCTAATTGAATTTGTTCTAGTTTTCTTTCACACTTTTCTTCTTCCAAAGAAAGTACATTCATTTCTTCCTTAATTCTATTTATATTGTAGCTGCAATCTTTCAAATATTTTTCTTGATTATCTATTTTTAGTTGATAGTTTTCTAATTCTTTTTGAAGGTTTTTAAGTTGGGTCTGTTCCTCTTCTAATCTCTTTTGTCGATTAACCATATCTTTATTTCCTTGATAAATGGATCCTCCAGTAATGGAACCTTGAGTATGAAAAATATCACCTTGTAAAGATATAATTCTTCCATAAAAGGTATTGGATTGTTGTAATTTTAATCCGTCTACATAAGTTTGAACCAAAATAGTATTACCTAATAAACCTTGAAAAATAGGAGTTAAAAATTTTTCACATTGGATATACTCCACTAAATATCCTAAGGACTCCTTTGGTGGACTTTTCTTTTTAAAATCTCTATACTTATTCCTATAGATATCTAATGGTAAAAAGGTAACTCTTCCTAATTTTTTTTCTTTTAGAATTTCTATCATTTCTTTTGACGCTTTAGCTTCTTTAATAATAATATTTTGTATCCCATATCCTAAAGCAACGGTTACAGCTGTTTCAAATTCTTTTTCTACTTGAAAGTTTAAAGCAACCGGTCCAATGATGTCATTGGAAAATAAATGATTATTCCTACAATAATTTAGAAAAGATCTTACAGATTTATGGAAACCTTCTAAATTTTCTATTGCATTTTTATAAAACTGATACTCTCCTTGCTTTTGTGAAAATAAAAGTCCAATATCCTTTTGTTTTAATTGAAACTCTTTTAAAGAATCTTCTTCTTTTTTATATTTATCTTCTAAGATAATATATTGGGATTTGAGAGGAGGTATCTGTTCTTCAAGTTTCATTTTTTTAGCAAGTTCTTTGGTTTCTTCTTGAATCAATTGTTCTGCATTGTCTTGTAGTCCTTTTACGTATGAGGATAATTGATTTTTCCGATCTTCTTTTTCTTTTTGTATAGATGTAACAGAAATTAAAGCTTTCTCCTGCTTAGTCAAATTTTCACTTACATCATCATAGCTCTCTTCTAATTCCTTAATTTTACTTTCAATATCTACACGTTTCTTTATGATCTCTGTTTTTTTAGAGTATAAAGACGAGACTTTCCCACTGACATGAGCTTTTTCATTAGAATTTATTAAAATTTCTTCTTTTGTTTTTTCTATTTCTTCAACAATTTCTTTTATCTCATTTTTTAATGACTCTATATCTGATACAATAGTTTTGGTATTTAAACATTCTGTTTCTAAACGTTCTTGAATCAGTTTTTCTTCCGTTACCAGTTCAAAATACTCATTCCTAGTATTTATAAAAACTTCGTTGGATACATGGGATTGACCCTTTAGTTTTTGGAAGGCCTCTCGATTTTCTCTTCGAACTTCTTCAAGTTTTTCCATTTTATTTTTATAAGTGAGAATTTTTTTCTTTCCATTATCAATATTCTCAGAAAGATCTTCTTTTAAAGATTCAAAGTCTTTCATTTCCTTTTGTAAAAGAATCCATTCACCATAGCAAACTTTCTTTTTCACGTCGTCATACTGCTGGAATCTTCGCACTTCCCTTTTTAATTTTCTTTCCTGCATTTGTATTTCAGATAGAATATCATCTAAACGTAGAATATTTTCTTTTGTAGATGAGAGTTTTCGATTTGCTTCTTCTTTTTTGACTTTGTATTTAGAAATACCAGCAGCTTCTTCGAAAATATTTCTTCTATCTTCAGGTTTAGTGCTTAGTACAGAGTCAATTTTCCCTTGTCCAATAAGAGAATAACCGTCTTTCCCAATACCTGTATCCATAAATAATTCTTTGACATCTTTTAATCTACATCGTTCTTTGTTTATGGAAAATTCACTTTCGCCACTACGATACATTTTACGAGAAACGGTAACTTCCTTAAATTCTAAAGGTAACCAATGATTTGAATTATCAAAGGTTAAAACCACATGGGCAAAACCTAAGGGTTTACGATGTCTAGTGCCACTAAAAATAACATCTTCCATCTTACTTCCACGAAGTGATTTCGCACTTTGTTCACCTAAAGCCCACATAATAGCGTCAGAAATATTACTTTTCCCACTGCCATTAGGTCCAACAACACCTGTTACAGAATGATTGAATTCAATTTTAGTCTTCTCTGCAAAAGATTTAAACCCTTGTAATTCAATTGTTTTTAAATACATATTAATTCTCCTTCGTCTTTTTGATTTTAATATAGGGTAAATCTTCTTCAATAGGAAAAAACTTAACCTTTCCATTTAAAAAATTTTCAATCTTCTTCTTGCCATATCCTTTTTGCCCAATAAGATTTTGTAAATCTTTCTTTGGATAAAAAATATTGTATTCTCTCCCCTTAGGTATATCTTTTAAGCTCAATAAATAATTTTCAATAAGTATCTTACTTTTTACCATCTGGCCAAAGGAAGGATGATAAGGGCCAATTAAAATTTCTGCTTGTTCTAAACTTTCAGAAGCTTGCAATCCCATACGGATTACAGGAATCTTAGCCTTTATATATTTCTTATAACATTTTCCACACAAATCAACAGCCTCTTCCAAGGAAAGAGGCCGATACACCTTATCTAAATACATTTGATAAAGTTCTGTATGCTCTAATATAATAGTAGGGTAAATTCTCACAAAATCAGGTGATAAAGAAATAATAGAGTCTGTAGTAAAAAGTTCCTTTGATTCCTCTGACCCTGGTAGCCCAAGCATTTGCTGAAGACCTAAAGTAAATCCTAGATCTTGAATAAGCCTTACACTTTGAATTACATCATCAGGAGTATGACCACGTTTAGCATTTGACAATACGGAAGAATCCATTGATTGAACTCCTAGTTCAATTGTAGATAAACCGTATGATCTACATTCTAAAAGAATATCCTTTGAAATACTATCTGGACGAGTGGAGCATCTCATAGAGGAAATCAAACCTTCCTTTATACATTCTTTCCCTTTCTTTAAAAATTCTAGACGAATTTCTTTTGGTAAAGAAGTAAAACTGCCTCCATAAAATGCTAGTTCAAAATCATCCACTCCTTTTGAGTAAGATCTCCATTTTAAAATTTCATTTTTAAGATCTGAACCTTTTATTGGATATTCATGGCCTGATATATTCCTTTGATCACAAAAAATACATTGATGGGGACATCCAAAATGAGGGATAAAAATAGGAATAATCTTTTTCATTTAAAAAACTCCTAAGTGAATGAGAGCATCCTTTGCTGCTTCTTGTTCTGCATTCTTTTTACTTTTCCCTTGACCTTTTCCACAGCATTTCTTTCCACAAAAACAATGGACATAAAAAGTTTTGTCATTTTCCGGTCCTTTTTCTAAATATACTTCATAAAATATATCTTGGTTTTTATGAAGCTTTTGCCAATATTCTTGTAAAATACTCTTATAATTTATTATATTTTTTATAAAAGAAGAATCCTCTTCTAAAACAGGGTGAAATAAATGATAGATGACTTTTTTAGCTACTTCAATACCTCCATCTAGATATGTAGCACCAATCACAGCTTCCATAACATCAGCTAATATTGACTTTCTAAAACGGTCCTCTGTTTTTTGTTCTCCCTTTCCTAATAAAATATATTGATCAAGATTGGCTTTTTTACCAAGAAATACTAAAGTGGACTCATTAACAACTTGAGCACGTAGTTGAGTTAATTGGCCTTCATTAAATTCTCTATAATTGTGGTAAAAATAATCGCTGATAATTAATTCTAAAACAGCATCACCTAAATACTCCAATCTTTCATAACTTTCTAAGGATAAAGAGTTTTGTTCATTAGCATAAGAACGATGAATAAATGATTGGATCAAAAGGTCTTTATTTGAAAAGGTATACTGAATACTTTTCTCAACATTATCGATAGTTTCTTTTCCAAAATCTTTCATCATTATTGAAATTCTTCAATGTAGTCCAATACATCGCCAATAGTTTTTAATTGTTCTAGAACTTCATCTTCCACCTGAATTTCAAATTCATCTTCAATGCTCATCACCAGTTCAACTAATTCTATAGAGTCAGCATTTAAATCATCCATAAAATTTGTATCTTCTGTTAAATCATTTACATCAACATTAAATTGTTCGCCAATCATACTTAAAATTTTTTCTCTCAATTTTATTCTCCTTTAAATTCATTTTCAAAAATTCTAACTAAATCCTGTTCCAAATATTTCGCCATTTGTAAAGTTGCGTTTTTAATTGCCTTAGCATTCGAACTACCATGGGCTTTTATAACAGGTGCCTTCAATCCTAAAAGAGAAGTCCCTCCATATTCAGCAAAATCTAATAGCTTGATTAACTCTTTAAGAACAATATTTGATTTATCGACAAATTCTTGGTCCCCATCACTAAATTTCTCAACTAATTTTTTTAAATATCCTAACATAAACATCCCATTACCTTCAATGTTTTTCAAGATAATATTACCGATAAATCCGTCAGCTACAACAATATCCACAGGATCTATTAATAAATCCCTTGCTTCAATGTTTCCAATAAAATTAAAGTTTTCTTCTTGAAAAGCCTTATAGGCTTCTTTTACTTGAGTATTGCCTTTACCAGGCTCCATACCTACATTTAATAATCCAACCTTAGGGTTTTCTCGTCCTAAAATCTTTTCAGCATATACTTTTCCCATTTTAGCAAAAGAAATCAACTGTTTCGTAGAACAATCCATATTTGCCCCAGAATCAATTAAAATAAAGTTCCCTTTAGCAGAAGGTAAAACTACAGGTAAAGCAGGCCTTTCAATTCCATGTATTCTACCTAAAATAAATAGTCCCCCTGCTAAAAGGCCTCCTGTACTTCCAGCAGATAGGAAACCATCGGCTTTCTTTTCCACTAATAATTGGTACCCTTTGACAATACTAGAATCAGGTTTTCTTTTAATCGCAAAAGCAGGATTTTCGTCATTATAAATCACTTCAGTTGTAGGGATAATTTCAAAGTTTTCCTTAACTTTAGGGAATTCTTTTAAACTAACTTCAATTTCTTTTAGATCTCCTACTAAATATCCTTTCAAAGAGGCTTCAGAAAGGTATTGGTCAATTCCTTTGATTATTTCTTTAGCGCCTAAATCAGCACCCATACAATCATATATTATTTTCATCCTACCACTCTTTCTTTCATTTAATATTCCATATGTTATATTATTATATAAAGATTGGTAATTCAATACTTTTGTTAAGAAAACCTATATAAACCAATGGATATGTTAAAACTTTAAATATAA
>JAUNVD010000119.1 GCA_030537855.1 Tissierellia bacterium
GGATCCAGACAAGATCAAGAAGGATAAGGAAGTTACTGTAACGGTAACGGATAAGAACAATCGGGAAAGTGATGAAACGAAGAAAATCGTCAAAGAAAATCCTAAAACGCCGACCCCTACAAAGCCTGAAGCACCAAAAGTAGATGACATTACTGAAGGTGACGATAAGGTAGTAGTAGAAAAACTGGAAGATGATGTAACAAAGATTACAATCGTAACACCTGATGGCGAAGAGGTTATAGTAGAAAAAGATCCTATAGATAACAAGTGGAAGACAGATGGCAAAGAAGTGCCAGAAAAAGATGGCAAACTTGAAGTTCCAGTGGATCCAGACAAGATCAAGAAGGATAAGGAAGTTACTGTAACGGTAACGGATAAGAACAATCGGGAAAGTGATGAAACGAAGAAAATCGTCAAAGAAAAACCGAATTATTCTAATAATAAACCGTTATGGAATGGGAATTTTGTCTATAATAAAATTTATATCCATAAATTGGAGATCCACAAACCTTATATATTGGGATATCCAAATGGAGATTTTAAACCTGATAATAATATCACACGTGCAGAAGTTGCAATGATTTTTGCTAGACTTCTTGGAAACTCTATTGATTTTGAAAGAACAAAAACAATCTATTCGGATGTGAGTAAAAACCATTGGGCAAGTGGGGCTATTAAATATTTAACTGACAAAGGAATTTTAGAAGGACGTCCAGATGGCACTTTTGCCCCTCAAGACAGTATTACGAGAGCAGAATATGCAACGATAATTGCAAGAATGAAAAAAATCGAAGGAGGGAAACTGACCTTCCCAGATATTGAAGATCACTGGGCTAAAAAATACATTGAAGCTTGTAGCGATAAACAATACATTTTAGGATATCCTAATGGGACTTTTAAACCTGATAATGCTATAAATCGTGCAGAAGCTGTTGCTATGACAAATAGGATGCTAAACCGTAAGGGCGATTTAACCTTTATAAAAGGGCATCTAAAAAAGGAAATGACTTTCAAAGATGTTATTGACACACATTGGGCTTATGATCATATCTATGAAGCTAGTTTAACTCATGAATTTGTTAGAAATAAGGATCAAAGTGAAGCTTGGATTCGAATTTTAGAAAAAGGGGCTGTTGCAAAATAGAATAGCCCCAAAGCGAAAAGGCACGCATTCGCGTGCCTTTTCTGATACAATATATTTATGACATATAACACTGTTTCTGAGATGCATTATACGCTATTTGGAAATCATTTACAACTCACCATAAATCTTAATACTCAAATCGTTGTGAAAGATGATGGAAAAGTTCAGCTTGTACGCAATTTGATAGAAAGGATGAATCTTAAACAATTCGTAAACGTGTACGCAAATAAGGGCCGTTCTTTTGCAGTAGATCCACTCACAATGTTTCAAATCCTTCTATTTTGTTATTCGGAAGGAACCTATTCTGCAAGAAATATCGAAAAAATGTGTATGTACGATGTAAGGTGTCATTATCTATTATAAGGACAACCAGCTCCCAGTTATGCAACTATCAACCGCTTTCGAAATCGAATCTTTCCTTTGTTAGAAGATGTGTTGGAAGTGTTTATCCATACATTAGAAGACCATGGACTGATGACGGTAACAAGCATCTATATGGATGGAACAAAAATAGAATCGAAAGCAGGAAAATATACTTTTGTTTGGAAGAAAGCCATCGAAAACTATAGAGAAAAACTAAGAAAGAAAATCACAAAACATTTTTCTCTTGACGAAGATACAGACCTTACTACCATAACAAAAATACTCCATCGC
>JAUNVD010000120.1 GCA_030537855.1 Tissierellia bacterium
GTATCTACCCAATTTAAAAGAAGCTGGTGCCATTCATAGAGATGGATTAAAATATCTCTTAGATTTTTATCCCTTTTCCAATGGGCTTCTTTCTTTTTTTCATCCTTTGAGAAATTAAATGGTGTATTTAACTCTTCCTCAGTCATGTTTGAAATCAATACATTTAGCTTTTCATAATTTTCCTTAGCAGCAATCATTACATCCTCTTTGGTTCTTGGTCTTGGCATAATACTTTCTCCTACTTTACCCTGTATCTTAATATGGTTTTTAAATTTTCTTCTGATGTTCTATTCTTGTTGCTCAAATAGATTTCTGTATGAAAATCTGATTTTCTTACAAATCCATATTCTTCCATAAAACTTTCCATTTTTTCAAAGGAATATGGTTCAGTGTCAAAACTTCCAATATGTAAAATCTGCACTCCTTTACCACCTTCCACAATATCAAAAGTGATTTCATCATATAGCTTATTCGGCTTTTTCTCTCTAACATTCTTGATGGCTAAATCAAAAAAATCTCCCGTGATAAAATCTGGCTGTTTAATCATAATCATATATTTCAATTTATTTTTATCAAATGATTCTCCAGAATCTTTTCTCCAAATACCTTCCAGTGGAAAAACAGTAAAGTCTGTGTAAGAAGAATCTTTTTCATCTTTATGCATCTTTTTAAATAGCATCTTTATTCCATACGCTAAAGTAAATAATGCCGAAACTCTATTTGAAAAATCCATTCCATTTGGATCCCCTTCTCCATATATCATAATGAACTTCTGGTCAGGAACCTCTATTATTTGCGGTTTTTGTTTCACTCCATATAAATATTTTTCTTCTTTCTTCCATTCATATTTCATAATACAGCCCCCTTTGTATTCATAAATATATTATACAAAAGTGAACTTGACATCTTCTGTCATATTCTATATTTTTTAGCCATTAAATTGATTGTATTTTTAATCTTATCTCGAATTTCTTCTGGCTCTAGTACCTCTGCCCCATCTCCATAAGAAAATATATAGCTATATAAATTGTAATCCTTAGGAAGTTCAATGGTAGCGTATAAATTCCCCTCTTTATCTTCTTCAATAACACTAGAAACTTCATCATAAACTCGAAAAGCCATTTTTCTATCAAATTTCATTTTGACTAGTACAGTTTCTTCATACT
The DNA here is from genome assembly GCA_030537855.1 of Tissierellia bacterium. Lineage (GTDB taxonomy): Bacteria > Bacillota > Clostridia > Tissierellales > Peptoniphilaceae > JAUNVD01. The sequence continues at coordinate 1,167 of JAUNVD010000120.1, forward strand.
CCATTTCTTTTTTCAAGACAATATTATTAAAATCATCTTCAAAGTTATTTGATAAAATTTCAAATCCTTTTATACGAGATAACTTAAAATATCTAAAATCATTTCTCAACAAACAAAATCCATACACATATAGATCCCATCCTTTAAATAGAAGTCGAATCGGCTTTACTTCTCTCCTGGTTTCTTTTTTATCACTGGAAAAATACGTAAATCGAACAATATTTTTATGGATGATTGCTGATTTTATATCTTTAAATAATTCCTCATAGCCTGTACTTCTTTTCCAATTTGTAAAATCGACTTCTATCCAGTTGGTATATTTCGTTTTAAATAAAGCGGATAATTTTGTTAAAAGTTCATTTTCATACTCCTTATTTGTCAGTTCTAAACCTTTTAAGGCAACCAAAATCTGTTCTTGCTCTTTCTGAGATAGGAATGATTTTTTTAACACAAAATCATCAGATATTTCTATCCCTCCACCTTTCCCTTGGGTCGTATAAATAGGAATGCCAGAACTACTAAGAACATCAATATCTCTATAAATGGTTCTTACCGATACTTCATATTTTTCAGCAAGTTCATTTGCCGTTACCTTTCCCTTTTCCA
>JAUNVD010000048.1 GCA_030537855.1 Tissierellia bacterium
AAAAAAGTCATAATATATATAACAATTTCATTTACATTCATCTTAATTCCTCCTTTCTTTTATAGAAAGTTATTTTTATTTATTTCTTCTAATACTTTATTTGTTATGTTCCAAACTTCAACTTCACTAACAATCTTAAATTGTTTACGCAAAATTTGTTTAATAACATGATCTAAAGGTATATCTTTCGGCAAATTTAACTCTCCATCTATATTTTTTTCCATAGGTGAAGAGCTACTTTCTGCTCCTTCAACCTTTTTTTCATCCTCTATTTTATCTTGATATAAAATCTTAATTTTGTGATTCCTACATACATCCTTCGCTCCTGGAGTCAAAATTCTTTCAGGAGTAAGTATTAATTCCATTGATTCTTGATTAACAAATTTCATTACATTTGATTTTGTTAGGAGTATCTTTGCCAAAATCTCACCTCCACTATACTAATTTTTCTAATAATTGCTTGTGAGGAGAAGGAATAACGTTATAATGAAATAATAATCCATGTTGTTTCCCTTCTTCCACTCCAGCTTCTACAGCAGATGTAATAGCTCCAACATCTCCGGTTAATGTTACGTAACTCTTCCCACCTATTGCAATTCCCAATCGCATATTTACTATACTAACATTTGCTGCTTTTACCGCAGCATCAGCAGCATAAATTGCACCAGCTATGGAAAAGAATTCCATAACCCCAATCGCTCCCATTTCAAAAGGATCCGGTATACCGGCAACGGCATGGATTACCATAGGGTGAACATTAGGGATAATTATACTGTCAACATAAAAGCTTTCTACCATGTCTTTTCCCATTGACATTGAATTTTCTACACTTCCTACATCCCCATAAATAATTGTAATATATTTTCCGGGACAAGCCGGTTTTGATTCTAAAAGATCAACAGTTCCTGACTTTAACATGTGATCTGCTACTTCAATTCCTCTGGAAATGCTATTTGATTCTAGAACTCCAATTGCGTTAATCATACCCTATCACCTGCTTTTATTACTACTTCTTTATTCGTTACAGACTCTATAATCCCATCAATACTAGCATGTACACAAGCTCCCATATCTTCCATAGAAACTTTGCCTATCATGTCATTTGCGTGAACTTCATCCCCTACCTTTACGATAGGTTCCGCTGGTTTCCCAATATGTTGACTCATTGGTATTACTACCTTTTGGGAGTCAATTTTTTTATTTGGTAAGTTATGATATTTATAATACTTATCTATGGATATTTTCTTTACTAAAACATCAGTGGGAAGGCGACGATATGCTTCCATTGGATGAACACCTTGAGAATCAAATGATATTTTAGGTGCATTTGCCTCTCTTAGCATTTTCTTCACAGTTGCATTTACTATACGGGGAGACAATCCCATAGGGCAAGAATATAGCTCGCAAATCCCACATTCACAACAAAGAGAAGCCTGTAATAATTTTTCCCCTTGTAATTGACCATCATTACCAAAGGCTTTCATTACTTCATGGGGATGTAGAGGATGCCCGATTAAATATCTGGGACAAAGCTCTGTACAAAAGTCACATTGTATACAAGCCGATGCGGTTTGATTTTTTATATGTTCTATAGATTGCCGCCTTCTAGTGATTAACGGATGATCCATTGGCAACACAATGATTCCTCCAGATGTTTTTGTGACAAAAGTACTATTGATATCTGAAGAAAAAGCCATCTTCCCCATCATAGGTCCCCCTAAAATTATGGCGTATTCCTCTAATGATGAACCACCTGCTTCGTCAATGCATCTTCCTATACTAGTTCCCACAGAGACATCTAGTACAATAGGATTCTTCACTTCTCCTGTAACAGTAACCGTCTTTCTGATTACTCCTTTTCCAATCGTGGAAAAATATATATTTTTAGCTGTAGTTACATTTGTTACTACAATCCCTTCTGATATTGGTATAGACCCTGGATTTAATGGGATGTTCAAAATTTCAAAAATTAATCCTTGCTCATCTCCTGCTGGATAAAAACTTTCCATCTCATGGATCTTTATGGGTGCTTCCACCTTTTCTATCGCTGAGGTCAAAGCTTCAATTGATTTTTTATGTTTTGATTTGATACCAATAATAACCTCTTTAGCATTAAGTATTTCTTTTCCAATCATAATACCTTGAACAATTTCATCCGGATAATGTTCCATTTCATATTGATCAGTGAAAAGTAAGGGTTCACATTCTGCTGCGTTAATTAATAAATATTGAGCCTTTGTATTGTACTTAATATGAGTTGGAAAACCAGCACCACCAGCGCCAACCACTCCACTTTCATAAATCCTCTGTAATGCATCCATCTTATTACCCACTCTCAAATCAATAAATTTCTAATTCATCTATAATCCCGATTACCGTAGCATCTACTGGTATACTTTGATTAATCGCTGCTCTTGCTGAGGAGCCGCCCACTAGTATCACTAGCTCCCCTGGCCCAGCTCCTACAGTGTCTGCAGCAATGATTCTTTTTTCTACTTTATTTTCTTTTGGGTCAATTTCCTCAACAACTAATAGTTTCAGGCCTTCTAAGGCAAGATCTTTTTTCGTTGCCCAAACATTCCCAATTACCTTACCAACTCTCATACTATCCCTATACCTTCCGTACACAACTTATTTTTCTCTGCCTTAAATAATCCTGGGCAAGAGGTGTAATAATCGTTCTCTTCGGAATTTCTATAACACATGTATTTTTAGGTAGAGTTTGGATATCATTTTCTGTTAATAACTTTTTATCGATAAAATGTTTTTCACACAAGTTTCCTTGTAAACCTTCCTCGCCATAAACATACTTTTCCCCTATGTCAAAAGAATTGTCTTGTTCTTGGAAATGATTTCTTCCTTTTTTTAAAGGATTGTCAAAATATATTCCTAGATTGTAGATTTTCTTTTCATAAGAACGCCACATATTTACTAAAAAAATAGGAGCTTTGTCTTCATAGTTTATATATTCTCGCCCTTCTGGGAAAATATAAACTGGAATTCCCTTCATGATAACTTCCATAATATAACCAAAGGAGGTGTTCAATCCTAAAGCCATCTTAGTGAGATCATCATATGAAAAACGACCTATCCAAACTTCATCAACGTCCATATTTCGATAGATACGGTCTCTAAAAATAAAATTAGCCATATCTCCCATCTGCTCTGCTATCTTAATTTGCTCTGGAGAAAAATAAACGCAGGCGATATTCTTTTTAGATTTTTCATTCAAAGATAGATTTTTTTCAGGAGAACTTGTTTTTTCTTCAAGAGAATCCTCTAATTTTTCCATAACTTTTTTTATTAATAAATCTATATATTCATCTTTATTCAAATTCTCACCTACCATCACTTTTGGCAATTCCAACTGGAGTTACCAATAAAGGATTTTTAGGTTTTACAACCTTAACCCCACAAATTGTTTCAAATACTTCTTCTATTCCTTCTATCATGCAAGTTCCACCTACTAAATAGATTACTTCTACCTCTTGATTTTTTATTTGATTCTTCACAATTGTTGCCATTTTTTCTAATACAGGACGAACAACTGGAAAAATGGAAGGATCCTTTTTTCTCGATTTCTTCTTTTCTTCTGCTTCCTCAAAGGAAATTTTATAATTCCCTGCAAGGACTAAAGATAAATGTGTTCCTCCTGTTGGTTCATCATAAACATATATAACTTCAGAATTTTTAAAGATTGAAATCCCTGTAGTACCTCCTCCAATGTCTACGATAACACCATTTTCTATATTTAAGACTTCATTCGCAGCCGTTGGTTCATCTAAAATAGTGGAAACTGAAATTCCAGCCCCTTCAACTACATAATAATGGGTTTTAGAATCAGCTTCAGAAGTCCCTGGAGGTACTGCTATTGCAGCATGATTAATAGAGATTCCTAATTTTTCTTCAATAGAAGCTTTCATCCTCCGTAAAATTTGTTGAGCTCCTATAAAGTCAACAACCAATCCATCTTTAATTACTTGTGCAAATTCCATTTCACAAGCTAATGGTCGATAGTTTTCTCCTAGTACAACCATAACCATATAAGCAGTTCCTAAATCCACCCCAACATACACCTTTTCATCTTTTTGTAATTGATTAGGTTTATTTATGCTTTTTTCCACTCCTCGAATTTCTTTATTCACTTTTTGTAGATTCATAATTCACCTACCAATTTCTAATACGAGAAGGTTTCTTTTTATTTTCACTCTTGAACATTAAAAAGTAAAAACCACTACTTAAACGATTTAAAGCTGTTACTATATCTTCTCTTTCACATATCTTATCCCTACGAAAAACTTCAACTGCCAAAACTTCTACTTCTCGAACTTTTGTACGAAGACGGTTTAACATTAAGATTTCCAATGACTCTTCACCATTTAATATGATATGATCTTTACCAAAAGCTTCCATTGGATTATGGGTCATTTTTCTTACTTCATCACTATTGTAATGTAATAGAGTAAAAGCATTTAAGTTTTCATTTCTAACTTCTGCCCTCATAATATTTCTTACATATTGATAAAGTTCTTTTAGCCCAATTAAAACATCTTTAGTTCCCCAATCTTGTAGGTATCCAATGGTATAAAGGATCTCACTTTCTAAAGAATCAAGAGTACCTCTTAGTTTAATTCGTGGAAAGTCTTTATAAACCAGTTGATTGCCAAAGAGAGCCGTCATAGTTTCTGGCTTTTCTTCTAAACACGCTCCATTTTCGTATAAAACATAGGGAAATGATTTTTCTTTTGTAACCGGGGATGACTCTTTCTCCGGTAATTCTGTTTTGAAAGAGTCCCCAATTACTAATTTTATATTTTTTTGATTGATAAACTCTCTTGCAGAAGGAGTTATTTTTGTTCCCGGCTCAATTTGAATTCGAGTCGATTTATCTTTCTTCCATCTTACTCGTAGCATATGTTCCGTTAAAACGGCCATCCTATCACTTCCTTACGTAGATGATTAAGCTCGGTAAGGAAAGACATTACCGAGCTTCCCTGATCTTACTCTGCAGAAGTGTTAATTTTCGGTAAAATACCTTCTACTTCCATATGTGGTCTTGGGATTACATGTACACTAATTAATTCTCCAACACGTTCTGCTGCAGCTGCACCAGCATCAGTTGCTGCTTTTACTGCTCCAACGTCCCCGCGAACCATGACAGTAACAAGACCTCCACCTACATGCTCTTTTCCTACAAGAGTTACATTTGCTGCTTTTACCATAGCATCTGCTGCTTCAATAGATCCTACTAGTCCTTTAGTTTCAATCATTCCTAATGCGTTTTGAGTTGCCATTATAAACCTCCTAAAATTTTATATAAATTAATTACCGGCAATTTCTTCCATAACGACTTTTAATATTTTTTCTACCATTCTTTCTGTGTCCCAATTAGTAGTCGTTACTTGTTCCCTCTCTGGGGATAATTCATAAATCTCATTTATTCCATAAGCCAATCTTCTTTTGGTGAAAAGATTTAATGGAGTAACATTATCAGAAGTTGCAGAACCACCTACTGCTCCACATCCTAAGGTAAAAGAAGGAGCAAGGCCTGTTGTGGCTCCAACACCACCTAGAGTAGTTGGTGTATTTACTAGCATTCGAGATACAGGTTTCTTTAAAGCAAATTCCAAAATTACATCTTTATTTTTAGAATGAATTCCTAAAGAATGACCTAATCCACCATAATTTAAAAGTTCAATACATTTATCGCATGCTTCTTCCCAATTTTCTTCTACATAAAATCCAAGTAAAGGCGACAACTTCTCTCTAGAAAATGGGTGCCCAGGACCTACTTCGGTCTCATCGGCAATGATAATTACTGTATCTTCAGGAACTTCAATTCCTGCCATCTTTGCTAGCTCAACTGCATACTTACCAACAATTTTATTGTTTAACCCACCAGTTTTATTATCTATGATAGCTTCCATTTTTTTCTTTTCTTCTGGTGTGCAAAAATAACAATGATTACGTTTAAATTCTTCTCTTACCTCTTCTTCAATACATTTTTCCACAACAACAGATTGCTCCGAAGCACAAATTAATCCATTGTCGAAAGTTTTACCTACAATTATCTTTTTAACAGCATCTTTGATATCTGCAGTATGTTCTATAAAGACTGGTACATTCCCTGGACCCACTCCTAGAGCAGGAGTTCCTGAACTATAAGCTGCTTTAACCATTGCAGAGCCACCCGTTGCTAAAATAAGAGATGTCTCTTCGTGTTTTAATAAAGTGTCTGTAGCTTCCATAGTGCAAATTGGTAAAACATTTACCAAGTCTTTTGGTAAACCCTGACTTGCAACGGCTTCCCTCATAATCTCTACCGTTCGTCCAATACATTTTTGAGCACTAGGATGAGGACTAAAGACTACGGAATTCCCAGATTTTATACAAATCATCGTTTTGTAAATAACTGTAGATGTTGGATTGGTAGATGGAACAAGTCCAGCGACGACTCCATATGGTACTGCGATTTCAACTAAACCGTTTTTTTCATCTTTGTGTACAATTCCAATAGTTTTCATATCTTTAATAAAATCGTACAATACTCGACTAGCTAATACATTTTTGGTAATCTTATCTTTACGATTCCCAAAGCCAGTTTCTTGCACAGCAAGTTCTGCTAGTTCAATAGCATGATCCTCACCAGCTCTTGCAATCACTTCTATTAAAGCATCAATTTCTTCTTGAGATTTTTCAGCTAGTATTTTTTGAGCTCCTTTTGATTTGTGAATAATATCTCTAGCCTCTTGAATTGACTGTAAATCTCGATCCATTAATCATCACCTTGCTTTTTATAAAATTCATCAATTGCTTGAATCAGTTCTTTTTTATTTGCGTATTTAATTTCACCTCTTGGTATTGACGTATCTATTTCTCGGGCAAGTTTTCTTAAATCTACCACTCGTAATTTTTCTATTTCTTCTCGAGTCATTCTTGAAGGGCTAACTTGCTCTTCTTTTTCTTCTTGTTCTTCTTCTGTTAAGTTATCCTCTTTTGGTTCCTTAGGTATTTCATCCATTTCTTGGTCTTTCTCTTTTGGTAAAATATCCCAAAGTTCCTCAATAGGTCTTGGAATTACATGGCTAGTAATAGAGATACCTAATCTAGTTACTGCTCCAACTGCAGCATCAACTGCAGCCTTCACAGCACCAACTTCTCCAACCACTTCAACAGTTACTAAACCACCTCGGACAAATTCTATTCCAAGAACTTCAACATTTGCAGCTTTTACAGCCGCATCTGCTCCTTCGATAGCACCAATATATCCATAGGTTTCCAAAATGCCCAAGGCACCTTTTAACATATCATCACCTCAAAGTTAAAACTTCGTAGGATTATCTGCCACTTGAATTACCGCTTCAGCAAAAGCATCGCAAGCTGCTTTACAAGCAGATTGTGATCCTGTAAGAAGTCCTCCACCAAAGTTTGTCTCAGATGGTGGCCCGTAAAAAGATGCCATTTTTACATCTGCTGCTTTTAAAGCTGCATCTAAGGCATACATAGCCTCAAGAGGAGGAGCAATTAAGTACGCTAAAGCTTGTCCTTCTGGAATCCCAGCAGATTCAGACAAATAGCTTCCTGTTCTTGATATACAATAGGCATAATAACAAACAGAGTCGTCGTCATTTGCACTGTGGAAGGAAACTCCACTTTCTACAAAATCTACAATGGCATTTAACCCACTTCTAACTTCCGCAGGATTTGGTCCTGAAATAATACCAATAATCTCTCCTGCTAATGCTGTATTTGCATTGGCTGCACCACCGTAAAAGCTTTTTGCATAAACAACTCTTACATCCGCTTTTTTTGTGGCTTCATCTAAGGCTGTATAAATAACATCATCACAATCTGCAGTGACTAGTCCAATACTTCGATGACCTTCCGGTAACTCTAGTTCTCCTATCATGTCTTCATCAACATTAGGAATAATTTTAATACTTAGTATTTCTACACCAAGTGCATCGTATTTCATAAGATTCTCCTCCTTATAATTTCAAATCGACGCCTGAAGCTTTTGCTTCTAAGATTTTCTTAAGGATATCTGCTATATGTGCCCCTGCTTCCGCTGCTGGAGTCCCGTCTTTGTGAATATTCGAAACAACAGTACGTTTAGCTTCAGGAATTCCTGGGTAGCCTTTATAAACCATATATGCAGACATACTTTCACCCGTTGCCAAGCCAGGTCTTTCACCAATTAAAACACAGGTTACATCAGCGTTTAAAACTTTTGCAATTTCATCCTCTGCACCTACACGTCCATACTTTACAAAAAATGGAGTACCTACTTTTACTCCACTTCCTTTTAACCCATCTAAAATGGCAGGAAGGGTATCTTTTACATTTGCTTCAATTGCAGTACTTGATAATCCATCCGAAATATAGACTTGAACTTGAGGATTATTTTCACAGTCTGCCTTTATTTGTTCTAAAGTTTTATCATCAAATTTTCTTCCTAAATCTGGACGAGTTAAAAACATATCTTTATCTTCACATTTGGTTTCATAACTCTTTAATCCAAGTTCTTCGATAAATTCTTCTGATACATCAGAGAAAACAGCATCTTGTGCAACTGCATGATCCGCACGAAATCTTAAAAGATTTTCAGTTTTTGCTCTTGTACCTGCTCTCCAAACACCTAATCTTGCAGCAGTTTTTGATTTTAATTTTAAATATTCTTCTTTATTCACAGGATTTGGAACGCAAAATACATCTTTCATTTTCTCTTGTGTAATATCTCTTAGTTCCTCATCGGGAACATTATCGATGACAACTTTTTCATTTGATCTAGAATCCTCTTTATTTGCTTCGTACAAAGGTTCTTGGATTTCTTTTTCCATTTCCTCCATAACTTTTACAATAATATCTTTTAAATCAGCTTGTGATATCATACTTAACCCCCCTTATTTTTCTAGGAAAATAGATGCATCTCCAAATCGATCTGTAACTTTTCCATTTTCGGTAATTCCCATTTTATCCATCCAATCAGCAAATTCCTTGATGGGCTTTAATTTATAAAGCTCTCGCAATGTTGCATTGTCGTGATGAGATATCGTTTGATAGTTAAGCATAATATCATCACCGGCAGGAATTCCCATAAAATAATTACATCCTGCAGCAGTTAATAGCATTCCTAAATTTTCAAGATCATTTTGGTCCGCCTTCATATGATTGGTATGGCAAACATCACATCCCATGGATATCCCGGTTAATTTCCCCATGAAGTGATCTTCCAAACCTGCTCGAATAACTTGTTTGCTGTCATATAAATATTCAGGACCAATAAAACCAACTACAGTGTTGACAATGTATGGTTTAAATCTTTTTGCATATCCATAGCAACGAGCTTCCATAGTAACCTGATCTGCTCCATGGTGAGCATCTGAAGATAACTCTGAACCTTGACCGGTTTCAAAATACATTACATTTTCACCAAAAGCTTCTCCTTGTGTTAAAGCTAAATGTCTTGCTTCGTCTAAATGAGCTGTTGTGAAACCAAAGGCTTCATTTCCTTTTTGTGAACCTGCAATACTTTGAAAGACTAAGTCAGTCGGCACTCCTTTTTTGATACATTCCATAATGGTGGTAACATGAGCTAAAACACAAATTTGTGTAGGAATTTCCCATTTTTGTTTGATATCATTAAAGAGTCTAAGAACCCTAGAGCAATTATCAACTGTATCATCTACTGGGTTTAGTCCAATAACTGCATCTCCCATACCATAAGCCAAACCTTCATACACACTGATTTCAATTCCTTCGATATTATCTGTAGTATGATTAGGTTGCAAACGAACAGCCAGGCTTCCTTTTCTTCCAATGGTGGTATTACAAGTAGCCTCAATTTCTAATTTGTTTGCGGCATAAACTAAATCTAAGTTTCCCATTAATTTTGCGGTTCCAGCAATTACTTCACTAGTTAATCCGCGACTTAATCGTTTTAAATCTCTGTCTGTCGTTTCTGTGTTTAAGATATACTCACGAAGTTCAGCCATGGACCAATTTTTAATTTCATCGTATATCTTTTCATTGACCATGTCTTGAATAATCCTTGTTACATCGTCTTCTTCATAAGGAACCACAGGATTATTTCTTAAATCACTAACTGTCAAATGAGACAGAACTTCTTTTGCTGCAATTCTTTCTAAGGCATTTTCAGCAGCAATTCCTGCTAATTTGTCACCAGATTTTTCTTCGTTTGCTTTTGCTAAAACCTCTTTTACCGAATCAAACTGGTAGACCTTCCCAAACAGTTTTGTTTTCAAATTCATACTCAACACCCCTATTAATAATTTAAAACTAATGTTTTAATAACAACCGGCAACACATTTCCACTTCCAATAGGTTTCCCAATATCAATGTAGTCCCCATTGTGGACCTTTACTCCATCAATACAAATTACTGGTCTTTCGTTTTTTAGCTCCCTTGTAATTACTTGACCAAGAACTTTACCCATGTCTTCTTCTAAGACGACAACCAAATCCTCCTTGTCTTGGTAAATTTCTTCCCAAATGGTCACAATATTTTTTGCAAATTTACTAACATCTAGATAACTCATATTTCTTTCACCTGGAAAAAACAATGCCACTTGATGTTGCCCATCTTCCATAACATACCAACTTAATTTCTCCCTCATAATGTCTATCAAATTTTCAGCCTTCTGTTCTTTTTCTGTGAAAGCTAAGATAGGCAAATTTTTCATAGGAAATTGATCTGCAGTATATGTAATGGTTGAACCGCTAATATCCATAGTCTGTGTACCTGCACCCACTACTGTAGCCATAATAGTTTCATCAGGAATTATGATTTTATCTTGTAGCTTTTGAAATTTGTCATATATACAACGTCCTAGTAAAATACCAATATCATCGTATTTAAAAATATCCCTTTCATCTTTATGAAAATAAATATAATCACTTACACCACCGGTAAAACTAATTTTGTCAATATTATAAGTATCTTTTAGTTTTTTACCTTTAGGACTTATTGCTATATCTACAGCCTTTGTTTGTGGTGTGTCATAAATAACCTCAAGTAAAATATCTGCCATAAATTCACAAATTTTTTTATAGGATTCCAAAGGATATGTTTTGCCCACTTCGATGTCAATCCCTTTATATTTACAAAATTCTTTTACCTTGGGGCTAATGTATTTCACTCGTCCATCTTCATAGAAATGAATCAATCGACCACCAATATCTAAACATGCAGTATCGATTGGTTCGCCTACTTGAAATACTCCAATATTGGTTGTACCACCTCCAATATCAAAATTTGCTATAGTGCAGTTATATTCATCAGAAACCTTTGCAACTCCACTTCCTCTACCAGCTATAATCCCTTCTAGGTCTGGACCGGCAGTGGCCACTACAAATTCACCGGCATACCCCGAAAGAATTTTCATGATATTTTCTGAGTTTTCTTTTCTAGCTGTTTCTCCTGTAATAATAACTGCTCCAGAATCGATATCATCTGGATTAATATTTGCCTTCTTGTATTCGTTTTCAACAAGATTTTTTAAGGCTATTTCGTCAATAATGGTTTCTGTTGAAAGTGGAGTTCGGAAAATATCACTTTTATAAATGACTTCTTTATCAATAATTTTAAATTCCGGAACTCTTGCTCCAGAACTCATGTTTTCAATGATGATTTTAGAAAAAATGAGCTGGGTTGTTGAAGTTCCAACATCAATACCAACACTTAACATGCTTTCTTTCATTCATTTCACCTCTGGATCCAAATAAAAAAGGCCGCAAAAGTACAAATACTTTTACGGCCTCATTGCCATTTAAAATACAAACATTGTATTATGATCCTATTTAATTATTCCAAAGCCATCACGCCTATGTGATGTTATCAAAATAATACCAAATCATGAAAACTTTTACAAGTCTTTTTTATCATTTATTTAAAAAAGAAAAAGTAACTTTAGTTCCTTTCTCTGTAGAGTCAATAACTACATCACCTTTTAATGTTTCCTTTGCCAATCCCTTTACAATACTTAACCCAAATGAGTTTTGTCTTTCTATATCCGAAGGAAAACCTTCTCCATTATCAATAACAGAAATTGTAGAAATTAATGTTTTCTTTTGTATATGTATGGTAACATTTCCTTCTTTTCTATGTTTAAAAGCATGTTCAAAGGCATTGGACATTAATTCATTAACAATTAATGCAATGGATGTAGCTTTATTTGAATCAACAGTAATTTTATCTCCTTCTACATCAACTGTAATGATTTTATCATTACCATCACCTTGATAGATCGTATTTTGAATTAATAAAATAATCATTTCATGAACATCTATCATTCCACTAATATTTTTTGCAAGTATTTCATGAGTGACAGCAATACTTAATATCCTGTTAATACTTTCTTGGTGAGAAATCTTAATTCTTGGGTCATTTATTCTCCTAGACTGCATTCGAATTAGAGATGCTATGGTTTGAAGATTATTTTTAACTCTATGATGAATCTCTTGAATTACCACTGATTTACTTATTAATTCTTGCT
>JAUNVD010000049.1:0-6415 GCA_030537855.1 Tissierellia bacterium
TATTATTTATAACATATAGTAAATTAGTACGATATCACCCAAAGTTTTAGTTGTTATAGTTTCCCAAAAAGGAAAGACAGTATTAAAAACCATAATATGGAGAAAGAGAGGACCTTTTCCTTTTGTTAATGGCATTTGGAAGTAAACTATAGTATCTTTAAGGTCTGGTATAGAAATATAAACAAGAACTAGGATTCTTTTATCTTTCCTAGTTAAATTTTCGTAAGAAATGTCTCCCTGTGGTATAATATGATAGAAAAGTAAAATAATGGAATAGGAAGGAATCTTTTATGAAAATAGATAAGACATCTATTCCAAAAGAATATATAGAGGTACAGGAGAGACTGGAAGATTTTGGATATCCCACGTATTTTGTTGGAGGTTGTGTCCGGGATCTTCTTATGGGTATAGAACCGACCGATTATGATCTTACAACAGCGGCAAGTCCAAAAGAAATGGCAAAGGTATTTCAAGGAATCCCTACGACAACTATAGGTACAGCTTTTGGAACTATAGGGGTAAAAACCTCGAAAGGGATGGCAGAAATCACCACCTTTCGTAAAGATGGAACTTATCGGAACCATAGAAAACCGGAATCTGTTGAATTTTCCAAAGACGTAAAGGATGATCTTTCCAGGAGGGATTTTACTATGAATGCCCTTGCCTATCGTCCAAAGGAAGGAATCCTTGATCTTTTTCAAGGTAGAGAAGATATTTCTAATCAAATGATTCGAGTAGTAGGTAACCCTAAAGCAAGATTCCAAGAAGATGCTTTAAGAATTTTACGAGGGATTCGATTTGCAGCACAATTAGATTTTCAAATTGATACAGAAACGTTAAGAGAAATGGAAGAAAATCGAAAAGGAATTTCCTTTCTTAGTCCTGAGAGAATTGGGGATGAAATGGATAAATTACTTCTTACAGAAAAACCTTCCATCGGTTTTTATTATATGGTGGAAACGAAAGTTTTAGATATGGTATTTCCAGAACTTTCTCCCACAGTAGGATACGATCAAATGACCCCTTACCATAATAAAACTTTATTTGACCATATTCTTTGTGTGGTTGATAATGTCCCAGCAAAGCTCTCTTTACGATACGCCGCTCTTTTTCATGATATAGCTAAACCGGAAACACTGTCTATTGGTGAAGATGGTAGAGGTCATTTTTTTGGACATGATGAAATAGGAGCAAAAAAAGCTACAGAAATATTAAAAAAATACAAATACTCAAATCAAAGAATAAAAGAAACAAAATCCTTAATAAAAGAACATATGAAAGCCCATGAGATTATGAAAGATCCTGCACTTCGTCGTCAAATTCGGAAAGTGGGGGAAGATGTAATCTTTGACTTATATGATCTTATGATTGCAGACCGTAGTTGTACCACAGAAGGTCGAGATATAGACTTTTTAATCCAGAGAAAAGAAAGAATTAGAGAACTAATAAAAAAAGAGGGAGTGATTAAGAAAAACTCCCTAGCGATTAATGGTCATGATATTTTACAATTAGGGATAGAACCTGGACCAAAAGTTGGAGAAATACTAAATAAATTATTAGACGAAGTAACGACACATCCAGAAAAGAATACTAAAGAATATTTGATTCTAAGAATACAAGAATTAATCGATGGGAATAAAGGAGAGAAATATGACTAGATTATTTGGAACAGATGGAATACGTGGGGTGACAGGAACGGAACTCACACCGGAACTAGCCTTTACAGTAGGAAAAGCTGCAGGGCAAGTTCTAGCTCCAGAAGAAAAAGGATTTGTCCTTGTGGGAAAAGACACAAGACTATCAGGAGATATGCTAGAATCATCCCTTTGCTCCGGTCTTATGGCAATGGGACTGGATGTGGTACTTTTAGGAATTATACCTACACCAGCAGTAGCCTATTTGACAAAAAAATATGGTGCTTCTGCAGGGGTTGTCATATCCGCTTCTCATAATCCCTATGAATACAATGGTATTAAATTCTTTTCTTCCACCGGATACAAATTACCAGATCCTGTGGAAGAAGAAATGGAAAAGTATATCTTTGGAGAAAAGGAATTTCGGAAAAATGGTGGTCATTATGGCCGTTATCTTACAGGATATGATGGGTTAAAGGATTATGAAGAATATTTAATTTCTCTTTGCCCTTTTTCATTAAGGGATAAAACCATTGCCTTAGATTGTGGAAATGGAGCATTGTCAAAATTAGCTCCCTTAGTCTTTACAAAACTTGGAGCGAATGTTGTAGCCTTAAATACAGATTATAATGGTACGAATATAAACGACAACTGTGGGTCTACCAATCCAAAAGTAATACAAGATCTTGTACTAAGCAGAAAAGCAGATATTGGACTTTCCTTTGATGGGGATGCAGATCGAGTAATTGCTGTAGATGAAAAAGGTAGGATTGTAGATGGAGATCATATTCTTGCAATTTGTGCCACTTATTTAAAAGAGCGAGGAAAACTCCATGGTAATACAGTTGTGGGAACAGTGATGACCAATATTGGACTAGATAAATACTTAGAAAGTCAAGGAATCAATATTATAAAATCGGCAGTTGGGGATCGTTATGTACTAGAAGAAATGAAAAAGGGTAAATTTGTCTTAGGAGGAGAACAATCTGGTCATATTATATTTACCGATTTTAATACTACAGGAGACGGTATCGCCACAGGACTTCATCTCTTAGAAGTGATGACAGCTATGAAAAAGCCCTTGTCCCTCTTAAATGACCTTATGATATCTTATCCACAAGTTTTAGTAAACGCAAAGATAAATAGTAAGTGGAAGCAAAGGTATATGGAACATTTGGAAATTAAAGAAGCAATAGATCTTTTAAATGATACTTTCCATGGAGAAGGTAGGATTGTGATTCGGCCTTCAGGAACAGAACCACTGGTTCGTGTTATGATAGAAGGTAATGATGAAGAATTTCTCCTTCAAGAAGCAACAAAACTTGCTCAACTTATGGAAGAAAAACTACAGTGAGGTGAAGTATGAAATATCAAATTATATCCGACTCGTCAGCTGATGTTACAGAAGAAATGAAAGAAAAGTGGGGTTTAAAATTAATACCATTTACCATCACTGTTGACGGAGTAGAATTTGTAGATGATGACCATTTAGATCCTATGGATTTACTAGAGGCGATGAGACAAAGTTCGAATCCTATTCGTTCAGGATGTCCCTCTCCCTATGATTACCAAAAAGCAATGGAAGAATGTGGAGATTGTGAAGGGATTTTTATCTTAACCATATCATCAAAGTTATCTGGTTCCTATAATTCTGCGTACTTAGCAAAACAAGTATTTGAAGAAGAAAATCCTGGGAAAAAGATTTATGTACTTGATTCGAAAACAGCAGGTCCAGGGCAAACAAATATACTACTTGCCCTTTATGATTTTATCAAAGAAGGAATGGACTTTGAAACCATTATAGAAAAAGCAGAAGAACATATTAAAAATTTAAACACCTTTTTTATCCTAGAAAGTTTGGATAATCTTATGAAAAATGGTAGAATATCAAAGTCAAAGGGTTTGATTGCCAATGCTTTTAATATTAAACCTATTATGAGAGGAATTGACGGGGAAATTGGTCTTTATGAATTAAACCGAGGGTTTAAACGTTCTTTGTCAAAACTTGCAGGAAGACTTGGAGAAATTGAAAAAGATCTTTCCAATCGAATTTTAACGATTTCTCATGTAGATGCTTTGGATAAAGCTATGTTTTTTAAAGAAAAAGTTTTAGAAAAATATACACCAAAGGATATCATTATTGTTCCAACTTTAGGATTGGCAACAGCGTATGCGGATGATGGTGGAATCATCATAACTTTTTAAGGAGTTTTAAAGAATATATGACAAAAAAAGTAGTACTAGGTATGAGCGGAGGAGTGGATAGTTCACTTTCCGCTCATCTTTTACAGGAAGAAGGATATGAGGTAATTGGAGTGACGATGGCTCTCTACAATGGAACTGGTTGCTCCACGAAGGAAAATATTGAAGATGCAAGGGCTGTAGCAAATCAATTAGGGATTCCCTTTCATGTTCTTCATATGGAAAAAGAATTTGACGAAGAAGTGATTCAATATTTTGTAGAAGAATATAAAAGTGGAAAGACCCCAAACCCTTGTGTGATCTGTAATCGCCGAATAAAATTTGATCTCTTTCTAGAAGAAGCTAAGAAATTGGGAGCAGATTATATTGCAACAGGTCATTATGGAAAAGTAAAGTATGACGAAGAAAAAGGAAGATATTTACTATTAGAAGGGGCAGATAAGAAAAAGGATCAATCCTATTTTTTATATCGCCTCACTCAAGATCAGCTAAAACATATTATTATGCCTTTAGCAGATTATACAAAGGAAGAAGTAAGAGAACTGTCGAAGAAATTCAATCTTCCTGTAGCAGAAAAAAAGGACAGTGAAGATATATGTTTTATTCCTGATGGAAATGCTGGGAATTTTTTGAAAAACTATGAAGATGGCAATAGTCCAGGTAATTTTGTAGATATGGAAGGAAATATTTTAGGAAAACATAAGGGAATTATGTACTACACCGTTGGACAAAGGCGAGGATTGGGATTGGCTATGGGGAAAAGAGTATTTGTAAAAGCTATTAAGCCGGATACCAACGAAATCGTCATTGGAGAAGAGGAAGAACTATATTCCCAAGGTTGTATTGCCAAGGATATTAATCTTATTGCCATGGAAAAGCTGACAGAACCTATTCATGGAGAAGGAAAAATTAGATATTCCAAGGAAAAATATCCCTGCACCATGTACCCTATGGAGAATGGAAAAATGAAAGTCATCTTTGACGAAAAAGTTCGAGCAGTGACAAAAGGTCAAGCGGTAGTGATTTATGATAAAGATATGGTCATTGGGGGAGGAACCATTGAAGAAGTAATTAAATAAATATTTTAGAAGGATCTATTAAGAGTAATCTTAATGGATCTTTTTTTATCTTTATCTAATATTACAAATATAAGTCCTCATTGATATTATATTGTTCCTATAAGAAACGTGTAGTAAAATAGAATTAGGAAGAAAAAGAGGACGAAAGAATAATAAGACCATATGACAAAAGCCCATTATATCAATCTCATTATTCAGAAGATAGGCGAAACTATGTATGAAATATAATAGGAAGAGCCTAGGATAATTCTTTCTTCTTTGCCCTTTTATATATAATGAAAATGATATATAAAGCAGTACTATTTTATATTTAAAGAGTACAAATAATGGCCAAAGAATTAGAAGGTACAGTGGAATATGTGAGGTACAGAAAGGAGTAAGAAATGAAACGAAGAATATCGATGATAATGGCGGTGATTTTGGTCTTAGGAGTACTGGGATTTTTCCCAGGAGTTTCCTTTGCGGAAAAGGTAGTTAACCTTAATAAAGCGGGAACGGTTACAGCAACCTATCCAGCGGACGGTGACCCTAATTTAATCCTAATTAAGGGAAATGGCAAAATCGAAAAATTATATTGGGTTAAATTGTCTGAAGAATTAGGCCTCGGTAGGAAAGAGGTTGATTACAATTTATGGGACAAAGAAGCAACAATAAAATTTGAAAAAGACGTTAAATTTCCTGACGACAGTAATTATTTCTTTTATACTTTCAAAGGGGATATCATTTTACCAGATGAGTTGGATACCAGTAATGTAATAAATATGAACAATATGTTTTTGAGTATCAAGAAAGCAAATCCCAATGTGAGTAATTGGGATACCAGTAATGTAAAGGAAATGGCGGAGATGTTTGAAGAAGCTAAAGTCGCCAATCCGGATGTAAGTAACTGGGATACTAGTAATGTAACCAATATGGGTAGTATGTTCCTAAAAGCAATTAAAGCCAATCCGGATGTAAGTAACTGGAAAACTAGTAAGGTAACCAATATGAATTCTATGTTTAACGGTGCAACCTCCGCCGACCCAGATGTAAGTGGATGGGATACCAGTAGTGTAACCAAGATGAGCTCCATGTTTTCTGGTGCAACCTCCGCCAATCCTGATGTAAGTAATTGGGATACCAGTAGTGTAATCGATATGTATTCCATGTTTTACGGTGCAACCTCCGCCAATCCTGATGTAAGTGGATGGGATACCAGTAATGTTACCAATATGAAATACATGTTTTCCGGTGCAACCTCCGCCAATCCTGATGTAAGTAAATGGTAGACCTTTAGAGTAACCGATATGTCTTATATGTTTAACGGTGCAACCTCCGCCAATCCGGATGTAAGTAATTGGAATACCAGTAGTGTAACCAAGATGAGCTCCATGTTTTCTGGTGCAACCTCCGCCAATCCGGATGTAAGTAAATGGGATACCAGTAGTGTAAACGATATGCATTCCATGTTTAACGGTGCAACCTCAGCCAATCCAGATGTAAGTAATTGGAAAACCGGTA
>JAUNVD010000049.1:6515-12510 GCA_030537855.1 Tissierellia bacterium
GACAGAAAAAGATACCATTAAAATTTCCTATATCAAAGGCTATCCTGATGGTACCTTCCGTCCCCAAGGTAATTTAACAAGGGCAGAAGCTGCAGTAATGATGGCAAGACTTTTGAATCAAGGAGATGTGACCACAGGTTCTAGGACTACAAAGTTTACAGATGCCAATAATGGATGGTACTCCCAAGGAATTAATTATGTGGTGGAAAAAGGCTTGATTCAAGGATATGAAGATGGAACCTTTAAACCTAATCAAGATATCACAAGAGCTGAATTTGCAAAGATGATTGCTGAATATGTAGAAGGAAATCAAAAGGGAAAGAGTAATCTCAAGGATATTGAAAAACATTGGGCAAAGGAAGCTATTGAAAAAGTATATGGAAAAGAAATTGTGAAAGGCTATCCTGATGGCACCTTTAAGCCAAATCAAAAAATCACCAGAGCAGAAGCTGTCACTATCTTAAATCGAGCCTTTGGACGATACACTAATAACAATAGTATCAAAGATGTAAATATTACTAAGGGACATACCTTTAGTGATGTAAAACCAAGTGACTGGTTCTATTATGAAGTCTTTGAAGCTGCAAATACCCATTCTGTTACAAAATCCGGTCATTGGGAAAAAATATTTTAAGGTTATAAATGTGTAAGAAAGAGTTCTCAAAAAAGGGAACTCTTTCTTTTCTTTATTTCCCAAAACATATAGCTAGAAAACGTTTCTCATAGTATAATAAATGTATAGAATTAATCTGTAGCCTAAGATTAGAATCTAGAGTAATCCTTTTATCTTGGAGGGTTCTATTTTTTCAAACAGAACCTTCTAAGTATATATCTTATGAACAATGTGTTAAAAAATGGATATTCTAGATTTTTTGTAAAAAGGTAAGAATATCCTCTTTGTATTTCAACAAAGGGTATTTGAAAGGAGGAAATTGTGAAAAAATTAATTAGTTTATTACTTATCATTGGGCTACTGATAGGTTGTTCAGGTGGAAATGGGAACAAAGATGTTGAGGAAGAAGAACAGGGATATAAATTTAATATTTTTCTAGACAAAGAAGTACTAAGTAAGATAGAAGAAAATATGGAAGAAATAGATGTATCTTGGGAATTTGAAGACTGGACTATTTCTTTAGAAAAGGCTTTTTGGAGAAATAATATTTTATTCTATCAGCTAGTTTCTAAATATCAGGGAAAAGATACTGAAATGGCTGAAATGAATCCATTTATTACCACTGAATTTTACGAAAATGGTGAAGTGGTGAATGCAACTTTGTATGGAAGTGTGGATTCCTATGAAGATGGAGTTCGGGTTTATAATGGGGAAGCTAACTTTGAGGACAGAGATTGGGAAGAAGATTTTCCATTTACCCTTGGATTAAAAGAAGTCGTTTATGTTGCAGAAGGTGAGAATCCAGGAGATGCTGAAAATAAATTTGAAGACACTGAAGGAAAAGCATTAAGTTTAAAAAATCAAAATGAAGCATTTCCAGAAAAAAGATTAAAGGTAGAAGGTTTTTCCTTTGAGAACAGTGGATATACCATTACCATAGATGAAATTATCCTAGATTCTATCTACACTTCAGCAAATGGTACGATGACAGAAGGACAGGATCATTTTCCAAGAATTATGTTAACCAATGGGGAAGATATCTTAGAGTTAATGCAACTTGGTTGGCCTACAGATGAAGGGAAGATTACTTTCCGTGGTCCTGGTATTTTAGGAATTGAAAATTGGGAAGAAGTTAAAGGAGAAATATTAATTCCAACACAAGAAGAGTTACAAGAAATTAAAGAATATGACGGTTCTGGAGCAGCTGCTCTCCAAATAAGTCCAATCGAATAATCTGAGGATCTCATGGAACAAGAGTAAAGGAGATTGACATGAAAAAATTTATGGTCATTCTACTTATCCTTGGATTATTAATAGGTTGTTCAGGAAATAATTCTGAGAATCAAAGTGGTGGAGCTAAGAATCAAAAGGAAGAGGTAGCTCAAGAGGAAGAAATCCAAAATCTAGGACTACCCTTTGATGAACTTCCCCTTGCAGATGATACTGTTAATGAGAAAATAATGGATGCCTTTGAAAACCAAGATATTTCTTGGGAAGGTGGAGATTGGAAGATTACTTTAGAAAAAGGTTTTTGGAGAAATCAATTCCTCTTAGTACAATTTGCCACCCAGTACCAAGGAGAGGATGAAACAAAGGCTGCCTTAGTACCTTATGTGAACTTTAGTTTATGGGATAAGGAAGACTATATTATTACCGAAAAGTATATGAAAGCAAAAGACCATGGAGATGGTATCTTTGCCTTTGATGCTAAGGTAAAAATGAAAGAGATGGATTGGAAAAGTCTTGATAAATTATCTTTAACCATAGATAAAATTTCATTTAAGGGGAAAGAGGATCCGGAAGCAGCAGAAGAAAATATCTTTGAATTTTACGATGACAAGAGAGAATTGCCTTTTAAAAATCAAGTGGATACCTTCCCGGAAAAGCATTTAGCTGTTGAAGATTTTCATTTTGAAGAACAGGGCTATATTTTAGATGTAAAAGAAATCATCTTAGACGATATTTATCCTCGTGCTATAGTGGAAATTTCCCAAGGAGAAGGAGAAGGACCAGGCTTCCCACGATTATTTTTATATCATGGAGATGAGGAATTGATTTTGGAAAGTGAATCAGGATTTGTACCGGATCATAGAATATACTATGCCTATGGTTTTGAAGGAATTTATGATTGGGATAAGATCAAAGGTGAATTTTGTTTTATGGAAGAAAATGAAGAGGGCAGTCTAGTACCTGCGGGAAAAACAGGTGGAGTTGAAATAAAAACCAAGGAAGTAAAATAATAGTAAGAAAAATCGGAATATAACAGGAGCCTTCGCTCCTGTTATATTTGTGCAGATTCTATATTTATCTTAAAACAGAAAAAAATTCCTAAGAAAGGCTTTAGGAGGTTCATATGAAGAAGTTCTAAAGAATCATGGACTACTATGATTGAATTTTGTATAGGTATCGAATAGAGTTTGAAAAAAATAGTGATACAATCCATTGATTCCATAAATATAATATAGAAGGAGAAGATTGGGAATTCATCTTAAAGTAATGGATGTTGTTTATTTTCATTTTATTACTGAATATCTTAGAGAAGATGAAAATACAGAGAAAAGATTTTGGAGATATTATAAAAATTGGAATGAGGGATAAGAAACTAAAAGGGAATCAATCCGATAAATAATGATTATTAAGGATATAATCACTTCCACAAGGAAGAAAGTTTTAAACAAGTACATACACTATAACGAGAAAAAACCCACTTATGTGGGTTTTTCATTAGGACTTCTTCGGCTATGAAAAGATTCCATGCCGAAGGAGGAGAAGAATTTATAAAGTACAAATTAAAATATTGTACTTTATCTATATAGAAGAAACGTTTAGTACTTTTGTCGGGGAACAAAAGTTGGTTAACTTACCGCTAAACAGTTTCTGGAATCTTTTCTCTTTAAAATAAACTCGTAAAAGGTATCAAATGTTTTTTCTTCATCATCAGAAATCATACGAATGATTTTATTTCCCTTTTCATCCGTTTCATAAATATACCATAAATTTTCTATTTGAGTGCAGCCGATAATATCTGTACAATCTGAAAATCCATTATCATAGCGAATGTACAAATCAGTAAGTTTTTCTTTTCTTGCCCTTTCGGTAAAATCTTTTTGTCTCATACTAACCCTCCCTTACAGTATATGTTAATATCTTAACAGATTCACTTCCAATATCTTTTCTTTGTATTTACATTATAAAAGATAATTAAAAATTTGTCAATATTTTTATATTAAAATATATTTTGCCCTAAAGCTCTGTAAACTAGTATTTTCAATAGTTACAAGCGTTTAAATAATTGAACGAAATTTAAAATTTAAAAGACGAATAAAATTACTGTACCCATTTAAATACAACATACAGGGGGTTCAATGGAATCAGCAAAATTATGAATATTATAAATACAATTATATGACAGAATAAATTATTAGTAAAAGATAAACATTCAAAGTGAAATTTTTATCATATCATTTATTTTTATTTTCTGAATAGTTGTAGTATCTTGACAGAATTTTTCATTATGAAATAATAAACATATACATAAATGAGAAAGGAGAATTATAATGTATGATTTTTCCCGTCGACCGCCAAGAAAAAATAAAGGTTCTATGAAGTGGGATCTAATGGGAGATGTAAATCCCAATGTAAAGGATGAAGTCGTCCCCCTATCTGTTGCAGATATGGAATTTATTACCGCTCCTGAAATCCGAGAAGGGCTAAAGGAATATATAGATCAAGAAATTCTAGGCTATACTCAAATGTGGGATGGTTATCGTGAAACTATAAGAAATTGGTGTAAAAATATGCATCAATGGGATATTCAGCCAGAATGGATTGTCAATACTCCTGGAGTGGTTTCTGCAATTTATGATGCTATTGAAGGGTTTACAAAGGATACTGATTCTATTATTCTTTTATCCCCTGTATACTATCCTTTTCAACTAGCCATTCAAAACACTAACCGTAAGGAAGTAAGAGTTCCCTTGTTAGAAGAAGAAGGTTATTATAGGATAGATTTTAAAGCCTTAGAAGAAGCTATGAAACTAGAAGATACAAAGATGCTTATTTTTTGTAATCCTCACAATCCAGTAGGTCGAGTATGGACAAAGGAAGAATTGGAAAAAGTACATCGCCTTTGTAAAACATATAATATCTTTTTATTAAGTGATGAAATTTGGTGGGACATAATCTTACCAGGGCATAAGCATATTTCCATGGGTAAGATTCTTGATGATGAATCGAGAGGGATGATTTGTACTTCTGCTTCTAAGACTTTTAATTTAGCTGGTCTTGCCACATCAAATATTATAATCCCTAATGAAAAAGTAAGAGAAATATATCAAATGGCATTGGAAAAATCAGATCGAGGAGGAGTTTCTGCTCTTGGTCTTGTAGGAACGAAAGTAGCTTTTGACAAAGGAGAACCTTGGCTTAAAGAGTGCTTAGAAGTCATCGATAAAAATCGAAAATATATGGAAGACTTCTTTGATCAACATCTACCTCAAATCACATATTCTCCAATGGAAGGAACCTATTTATTTTGGGCAGACTTTCGCTCCATTGAAGAAGATTATAAGGAATTAGAAGAATTTATGACGAAAAAGGCAGAACTAATTCTTGATGAAGGATATATTTTTGGAGAAGAAGGTAAAGGTTGGGAAAGATTTAATTTAGCTTGCCCAACAGAAGTTTTAGTAGAAACGATGGAACGTTTATTAGAAGCTCTATCATAAAAAATGTTCTCGCTTTTGCGAGAACATTTTTTTATACGGACCATAAAATTAATAATCCTAAACCACCAGTGATAAGACCAATAATACTTCCGTAAAATTCAGATTTTTTCCCCTTATTTTTCTTAATTTCAAAAAGATAAAATATTATAAATAAAATAGTATAAAGGATTAGAAGTTTACCTTGCCAATGGTTTATATTAGAGATGGTCTTATCTTTTCGAACGATAAACATATATACATAGTATCCATAAATCAAAGACATGATGAGGGGAATCTGCTTTTTTAACTTTTCCATGAAACTCCTTTCTTGACACAAATCTTTCCTATGTAATTACTGACTCCTATTATAATATAGGAAAGAGGAAATGAAAATGGAATCATTTGTTATAATTACGATTCCCTTTAACGATGAATTTTTAAATTATGTAAGTGGTTCGACTCCTATATAAAATAAGTTTTTAACATTTAAATTTCTAAAGGTGAAAAAGTAATAGGATTTAAGGGAAATCCTCAATGATGTTGCAAATCCTAAAGTTTTCATGTATTATGTTCAATAGAATATGAAATTTAAAATTCAGGAGGAATATTATGGGAAAAGCGAAATTTGAAAGAACGAAACCACATATTAATATTGGAACCATTGGTCACGTTGACC
>JAUNVD010000006.1:0-66337 GCA_030537855.1 Tissierellia bacterium
TAGGTTCTTGCTTTTTTATTTATGAAAGAAATAAAGTTAGTAAATTTTATTATACCGAAATTCATACCATTGCATCGTCACAAAGGACCTAGAGGTCACGGGTTCAAATCCCGTCGGTAGCTCCATTTGAAAGCAGGAATCTTTCTAGGTTCTTGCTTTTTTATTTATGAAAGAAATAAAGTTAGTAAATTTTATTATACCGAAATTCATACCATTGCATCGTCACAAAGGACCTAGAGGTCACGGGTTCCAATCCCGTCGGTAGCTCCATTTGAAAGCAAGAATCTTTATAGGTTCTTGCTTTTTTAATATTTTATGACAAAATTTCATATGTTTGGCGTAAGGAAGGATTTTTTGATATAATAAGACCAATACTATAAGGAGGGCATATCATGGACGATGGTGGTGTCGGGCTGGTTCCGAAACTTCTATTAATTGTAATATTAACTGGGATTAATGCATTTTTTGCGTCAGCAGAAATGGCATTAGTATCTTCTAATAAAAATAAAATTAATAATTTAGCAGAGGAAGGAAATTCAAAGGCAAAAGCCCTACTTGATGTGACTAAGGATCAAACTGGATTTTTATCTACGATTCAAGTTGGGATAACTTTAGCAGGGTTTTTCTCTTCCGGTTCTGCTGCAACTAGTATTTCTGTGCTATGGGGTGATTATTTATTGGCATCAGGTATTCCCTATGCGAGAACTATTGCTTTTGTTGTAGTAACTTTTATCCTATCTTATATTACTTTGGTTTTTGGTGAACTGGTACCAAAAAGAATCGCTCTACAGAATGCAGAAGCGGTTGCAATGAGAGATGCCAAAATTATAAAAGTTGTTTCTATATTGGCAGCACCTTTTGTCAGTTTACTCTCTATTTCAACGACAGTTGTATTAAAGATGCTTGGGAAATATTCAGAAGATGTGGAAGAAAAAATTTCTGAAGAAGAATTAAAAAGATATATAAAAGTTGGTCAGGAACAAGGGGTTATTAATCCAAGTGGTGAAGAAATGATTATTTCCATTTTGGATTTTGACGATAAATTGGCCTATGAGATTATGACTCCAAGAACTAGCATTTACATGATAAATTATGATGAATTCGGACCGGATAAAATTGAAGAACTTTTAGAAACCGGATATTCTCGTGCTCCTGTATATAAAGATAATACGGATAATATTGTGGGTATTGTTTATATTAAGGATATTTTTAAAGAGTTCCGTAACAATAATTATAATAATATTGATATTGATAAGATTTTAAAGGAACCTTATTTTGTACCGGAAAGTAAAAATATTGATTTATTATTAAAGGAACTACAAGCAACAAAAAATTATATTGCCATTTTAATTGATGAGTATGGTGGTTTTTCCGGGATGGTTACGGTGGAAGATATTGTGGAAGAAATTGTTGGGGAAATTGAAGATGAATATGACAAGGGGCAAGAAGGTATTTTACAAATAGATCCCTCCACCTTTGTTGTAGATGGAAGTATGGACTTAGACGATATTAACCATGAGCTAGATTTAAAACTAAATTCTGACAATCATGAGACTTTAAGTGGGTTGACCATTGAGTTATTAGGGTTTATTCCGGAAGATGACGATCCTCACCATTATTCTGTACTTTTTGAAGATAAGTACCAGTTGACGGTACTGGGAGCTAGAGATAAGCGTTTGGAAAAGGTTGAGATAAAAATATTGGAAAATGCTTTGGAAGAAGAAAACCTAGAGACAGTTTCTAAAAAATAAATATAGTGGATTAGATTTTTCAAATTCTATAATATCTGTTGGTGGATACTTTTTTATCCCCTAACAGATATTTTTTTATCTAAAATGTTGACAAAATTGTCAAGTGACAAAGTAGGAAATTTCCTCAATTTTAAATTATATCATGATAAATTATAAGTAGATATATTTAAATTTTGGAAAAGGATGTGAAATCATGAAAAGGAAACAAAGGATATGCTTCATTTTAGCTCTAATTATGGTTTTATTACAAGTACCACTTAATGTTTTTGCTGCTGATTTTCCTGATACCAAAAATCACTGGGCAAGAAATTATGTGGATTGGGCAACGAAACAAGGCTACATACAAGGATATCCCGATGGTACATTTAAGCCGGATAATCATATGACAAATGCAGAATATTATCGTGTGACCAATCAATCAGAACCGCCACCAGAGGCCGATCCCAATCCAAATCCTGCTCCTAAGCCTGATAATCCAAATCCTGGACCTGACACTCCCGATGACCGACCTCCAATGGCGGCAAAGGATATTGTTGTGGAAAAAAGTTTTACTTCAGTTAAGAAAGATGACTGGTTTTATTTGGAATATCAAAAAGGCATTTCCAAAGGCTATCTTACAGCAGCCGATGCGAAAAGAGTAGGAAATCCCAATGATAAGATGACTAGAGAAGAAGCAGTTCGGATTTTAGCCTTTAATCAAAAATGGAGTGAAAACCCGGGGGCTACTGGTAAATTTAAGGATGCAGGAGAAATATCCGATATTTGTAAAGGATATGTTGGCGCTGCTGTGGAAAATCAAGTGATTAATGGATATCCTGACGGCACCTTCCGTCCAAAGGCTCCTTTGACACGGGCCGAAGTGGTAACGGTTTTAGCAAAATTAAAGAAAGCGGATATTCAACCGGTGTCTAGCACATGGCACTGGACTTTTGAAAATGATATCCCATATTTTCAGAAGGGATATTCTTTAAATGAAAGTGAAGTCCAAAAGGTCTATGATACTTTCTATCCAAAGGATGCCCAGATGCTATTAGATGACATTGAAAAGTCTAATTTAGATGGCTGGGGAGGCTCTTGTTTTGGATTTGCCCTTACTGTTGAAATGTATAGGGATCAAACCTTTAAGGTGGAAAAATTAAATACTCCACAAACCTCAGATATCAGTAAAATTGTACCAGATCAGGATCAAAATTATAAACCTCAATCAGTTTTAAATTTTTATCAAATGATCCAATCTACAGGAGTGTTTAAAAATTGGCTTGTTAATAAAACGAGACCGTGGATGATAGTACCAAATTCGAAATATCAATGTGTAAACTTGAATACCTTTGTTAAAGAAACCAAGGCAAAGATTGACAAAGCGAAAAGTGAAGGTGGGTTGGCACAAATATGTATTGGTATTGGTGGTAGTGGTGGACATGCCCTTACTATCCATGACTATGAAGTAAAAGGTGATAAATTTATCATTAAGGTTTATGATCCAAATCTCCATTGTAAAGAAATTGTAGTATTGCCCAAGGAAAACAGATCTTATGGGATTAATCTTGGGATCAATGCTTCCATGGTAGATGGAGAAAGTAGAAGTGAACTTGTGTATTTGTTTACCTTCCGAGCTAAAGAATTAATGAACGCTTTAAAGAATAAGACCAAGGGCGGGTTAAATTTCATGTCCGTCAAAAATTCAACGGAAGTACAAACAATGGATGGAAAAACCTATACACTAAACAAAGATTATAAAGAAGGTGCCATTCTTCCAGGATTTGATAAAAAAAGAACCACCTATGTCCTTCCCGATAGTGACTACTATATCCTTCCTGGTGGAGAAACGGAATTTTCCTATACTAGTGACGATTCCTATATTAGTGTGGAAACGGATAATGCTACAAGAACCACTATTAAAGATGATGTGGCAAATGTGGAAGGTCAAAAAGGGAACTATAAAATTACCATTGCTTCCAATGATAAGCCTAAGGACTTCAAATATCATTCCATAACCATTGAAGGAAAAGATGCCAATAATCTTCGTTTGGCAAAAGGAGAAGAGGGCTTTGATCTTCAAGGAGATAATTTAAAAGGTGTGAAAATTAAAGGAAATGATGGTGGAAAAGTCAATGAAGTCACCATTAATACGGACAAGAAAAAGGTAAGTATTGGGGATGATAATGGACAACTTGTTACAGATGATGGTGTCGGAGTAGCAGGGGGCAAGCCGGATGATCCATATTATGAAAAACCTGATGCCAATCATCCGTTAGTAGGTAGTTGGAAAGGTCGTATAACTGTAGAAGGTATGGGAGAGCAGTCCTATAAAGTTCATATTGGGAACCAAAATGGAAATACTTTTACCCTTACCGGACAATCAGATCTTGATGACGGCTCTCGTCTTGTCTTTGTAACCACATGTCAGTATGATCCTAAAACAAAGATGATTCAAGTGGCTCCTACTACGAATATTAAAGAAGCCACCGGCTATTTTGCTAGTATGAATGGTTTGGAATTTAGAGGTGCCAGCTACCATCTTAGTGGAGATAAGTTGGAAGCTGCAGATAGTATGACTAGAGATTTAGTAAGATATTAAATCAACATAGTCTTAAAAAAGGTGTTAGGATTTCCTAGCACCTTTTCTATTTCCATCAATTCTAGAAAAACCATGATTTTTATACAAGGTTATGGTACAATAATAGCAATTGAATAGGATGAGGAAGAGGAGTAGTAAAAATAGGATGCGTTAAGAGAGCTCCCGGTTGGTGAAAGGGAATCGTGGAATATTTTGAATCCACCTTGGAGTCCAATAGATGAAGTGAGCTATGGCTAATTAGGGTGGCAACGCGGGTCCTCTCGTCCCTTTGGGATGAGGGGTTTTTATATTTTTAGGAGGATGAAATGCTGGATATTAAGTTTGTAAGAAATAATCCTGAAGTGGTAAAGGAAAATATGAAGAAGAAATATCAAGAGGAAAAGCTTCCCCTTGTGGATAAGGTTATTGCATTGGACGAAGAATTCCGTCAAGCAAAGACAAAGGGAGATGAACTTCGTGGTGATCGAAATCGAATTTCCAAAGAAATCGGTGGGTTTATGGCCAAGGGAGAAAAGGATAAGGCGGAAGAAGCTAAGGCTAAGGTAGTAGAAGTCAATAAAACTTTAGAAGATCTGCAAGAAAAGGAAAGAGTCCTTGAAAAAGAGATTCGAGATATTATGATGGTGATTCCACAAATCATGGATGATACGGTTCCTTTAGGAAAAGATGACACTGAAAATGTGGAATTAGAGAAGTTTGGAGAACCTAGAGTACCAGATTATGAAATTCCATACCATATTGATATTATGGAAGGTGTGGACGGTATTGACTTGGAGGCAGCAAGAAAGACTTCTGGTAATGGCTTTTATTATTTAAAAGGGGATATTGCTAGACTTCATTCTGCAATTTTAAGTTATGCTAGGGATTTTATGATTGATAAAGGCTTTACCTACTACATTCCTCCTTTTATGATTCGCTCACAAGTGGTTACAGGGGTGATGAGTTTTGAGGAAATGGAAGACATGATGTATAAAATCGAAGGGGAAGATTTATATTTAATTGGTACTAGTGAGCATTCTATGATTGGAAAGTTTATTGATACTTTAAATCCAGAGGAAGATATGCCCCTTACCTTAACTTCCTATTCTCCTTGTTTCCGAAAAGAAGTAGGGGCTCATGGAATCGAAGAACGTGGGGTGTATCGAATCCACCAATTTGAAAAGCAAGAAATGGTGGTTATTTGTAAACCTGAAGATTCTCCTTATTGGTATGATCAACTTTGGCAGAACACGGTGGATTTTTTCCGTTCTTTAGATATTCCTGTAAGGACTTTAGAATGTTGCTCTGGTGATTTAGCAGATCTTAAGGTAAAGAGCTTGGATGTGGAAGCATGGAGTCCTAGACAGAAAAAGTATTTTGAAGTAGGTTCCTGTTCAAACTTAGGAGATGCTCAAGCTCGAAGATTAAATATTCGTCTTCGTGGAAAAGATGGTAATTATTTTGCCCATACTTTAAATAACACTGTGGTGGCTCCTCCAAGAATGCTTATAGCCTTTTTGGAAAATATGGTACAAGAAGATGGTTCCATCCTTATTCCTGAACCATTACAACCATATATGGGGGGACTAAAAGTCATTCATAAAAAATAAATTCCTATTTTTTGTTTAAATATATATAATTTAT
Organism: Tissierellia bacterium; assembly: GCA_030537855.1. Lineage (GTDB taxonomy): Bacteria > Bacillota > Clostridia > Tissierellales > Peptoniphilaceae > JAUNVD01. The sequence goes on from JAUNVD010000006.1 coordinate 5,953, forward strand.
GGTATAATTTTTTATAAGTCAAAGGGGAGTAGCTTAACTTCCTTCGTCGTCATTACGGAATTTCCCGGCGAAGGACCATATTTGGTAGCAAGACCTTTGTTTAAGTTTTATGCTTAAGCAAAGGTCTATTTTATTGTAAGGAGTGGAAAAATGGAATGGTTTAATAAAAAAATTCCAGTGGTACTAGAAGAATTAAATGTTCAAAAAGACCTGGGGTTAAATGATGAACAAGTTAAAGAAAGACTGGAAAAATATGGATCAAATCAACTAGAAGAACAAGAAAAGAAGCCATTTATTAAAAAATTAGCGGAACAGTTTTTAGATCCGATGATTATTATCCTTTTAATTGCTAGTATTGTTTCTGCAATTATGAAGGAATGGGTGGATTCTATTATTATCATAGCTATTGTAATCGTCAATGCTATTTTATCTTTAACTCAAGAAGGAAAGGCAGAAGAAGCGATTGCAGCGTTAAAGAAAATGAGTTCACCGAAGGCAAAGGTACGAAGAAATGGGAACTTAACAGAGGTGGATTCTCAAAATCTTGTTCCAGGAGATATTGTTATCTTGGAAACTGGAGATATTATTCCTGCAGATTTACGTCTTATCGAAAGCTCTAATTTAAAAATTGATGAAGCTTCTTTAACAGGAGAGTCGGTACCTGTGGAAAAAGATGCTAAGGCTCTTTATGAAGGGGTTATGGAAATTGGAGATCGTGAAAATGTAGCCTATTCTTCTACGATTGTTACCTATGGACGAGGGGTCGGTGTTGTAACAAAAACAGGTAAATTAACAGAAATAGGAAAGATAGCAGAATCTATTTCAAATTTAGAAGATGAAGAAACTCCTCTACAAAGAAAATTAGCTGGTTTATCAAAATCATTGGGTTTTTTACTGGTTGGAGTTTGTATTTTAGTTTTTGTAGTTGGACTTATATATAAAATGGACACATTGAGTATGTTCATGACTAGTATCTCTTTGGCAGTTGCTGCAATTCCAGAAGGTTTACCTGCAATTGTAACAATAGTTTTATCCATTGGTATGGGACGTATGGCGAAGAAAAACGCCATTGTAAAGAAACTTTTAGCTGTAGAAACTTTAGGCACGACAACAGTCATTTGTTCCGATAAAACTGGAACCTTAACACAAAATGAAATGACAGTGACAAAAGTTTATGTCAATGACCAAACCCTAGATGTAACGGGAACTGGTTATGAACCAAATGGTTCTTTTACTATGGACTCTAAAGAGATTGGGCCAGAGGATATTCCAGGATTCCATTATTTAGGGATGATTGGTGCCTTAACCAATGATTCAGAATTAGTAGAAGAAGAAGGACACCTAACGATGCATGGAGATCCAACGGAAGGTGCCTTAGTGACTATGGCTGGAAAAGCTGGTTTAAATCAAAAAATCTTGGAAAAAGACTATCCAAGGGTGGAAGAAATTCCTTTTGATTCTGAACGTAAGATGATGACGACTTTTCACAAGAACTTTATAGATTCTCCTATCGTATCTTTTACAAAAGGTGCCCCAGATATTATTTTAGAAAGATGTAATAAAATATATCTTGGTGGAGAAAAGCAAGATCTAACTGAAGAACTTCGACAAAAAATTCTAGATAAGAACTCAGAGTTTGCAAGACAGGCTTTACGAGTATTAGCATTTGCATTTCGAGAGTATTCTGAAATCCCTGGAACGATTACTAGTGATACCATAGAAAAAGATATGGTTTTTGTTGGCTTGACTGGTATGATTGACCCTGCAAGACCTGAGGTTAAAGAAGCTATTAAAGAGTGTCGAAGTGCAGGTATTGTTCCAATGATGATTACAGGTGACTATTTGGAAACTGCAGTTGCCATAGCTAAGGATTTAGGAATTGCACAAAGTGAAGAAGAGGCGATTATAGGGCGAGAGTTAAATGAAAAAACCCCAGAAGAGTTACAAGAAATTGTAAAGAAAAAGCGGGTGTATGCAAGGGTTAGCCCAGAAAACAAAGTGCAGATTGTTAGTGCATTAAAGACCAATGGTCAAATTGCAGCAATGACGGGAGATGGTGTTAATGATGCTCCAGCAATTAAACGAGCAGATATTGGACTGGCAATGGGAATTACAGGAACAGATGTTGCAAAAAACACAGCAGAAGTTATTTTAACAGATGATAATTTTGCAACGATTGTCCATGCTGTAGAAGAAGGACGAATTATTTATTCGAATATAAAGAAATTTGTTGGATTTTTACTTTCTTGTAATTTAGGAGAAGTGCTAATTGTACTTCTTGCCATTATGCTAAAGTTACCTGTACCTTTACTCCCTATACAATTACTATGGTTAAATTTAGTGACAGATTCTTTTCCTGCATTAGCCTTAGGGGTGGAACAAGGAGAGGCAGATATTATGTATGAACCTCCAAGGTCCCCAGATGAGCCGATTTTAGATAAAGAAATTAAAGTGACGATAGGGATTCAATCCATTGCTATCACAGTGGCAACATTAGGAGCTTTTATTATTGGGCTACAAAGATTTGGAGATACTGGGGAAGGTCTTATGGCTGCAAGAACCATGGCTTTTGCAACCTTGATTTTATCTGAGTTGTTACGGTCTTATTCTGCAAGGTCCATTAATTTTACTTTGTTCCAAATTGGAATTTTTTCCAATAAAACTTTGGTAAAAGCAACAACTTTATCCTTTCTCCTTATGGTAGCAGTTATGTATATTCCATTTTTAGAGAAATTATTCCATTTAAAAGATCTAGGGTTTAACGAATGGGTTATTATTATTGTTGCATCTTTCATTCCTTTTATTTTAGGAGAAATTCAAAAGAAAATACGATTTAAAAAATTACATCAAGAATTTAAGTAAAAGAAAGTCGAGGAAGTCCTCGGCTTTTTTACTGACGAAAAAAAGGTCATATGTTACAATAAATAAGTATTCGTATAAAATTTTATAGTGAAAATAAAGATAGAGGTGTATATGAATTTTTTAAAAGTATTTATCCTTGGTATTGTAGAAGGAATGACGGAATTTTTACCTGTAAGCTCGACAGGTCATTTAATTTTATTTCATCAATGGTTCCAATTATCTCCTGAAAGTTTTCAAAATGCTTTTGATGTTATTATACAGCTGGGAGCAATTTTATCAGTAGTTGTACTTTATTATCGTCGATTAAATCCACTGAGTAAGTATAATGAAAATGGGGCAATAAAGACAAAGTATGAAAGAGCCATGGGATGGAATCTATGGGTGAAGGTAATTGTGGGTGTTATCCCTGCAGGTGTTCTAGGTTTTCTCTTTGACGATTTTATTGATGAACATTTATTTAGTCCCTATGTAGTTGCAGTGATGCTTATCTTTTGGGGAGCGATTATCATTATTATGGAGTCAAAAACTAAAAGGAAAATTAAATATGAAACTACGAAAGATATTCCCTTAAAGACAGCATTTCTCATTGGTCTTTTCCAATGCCTTGCTATGGTTCCAGGAACTAGTCGATCAGCAGCCACGATTATTGGTGCCATTGCCTTAGGAACAGGAAGGGTGGCAGCTGCAGAATTTTCTTTTTACCTTGCGATTCCTACAATGATTGGGGCAACTTTACTTAAAATGGTAAAAAATGCAGGAGGATTTACACTATCTCAATGGTTTTATATCTTTCTAGGAGGGCTAATCTCTTTTATCACGGCTATTTTGGTTATTCGTAAATTTATGGACTATATTAAAAAACATGATTTTAAGGCTTTTGGCGTATACCGTATTATCATTGGTTTCTTTGTTTTAGTTTATTTTGCTATAGTAAAGTAGGTGAAGGATGAAAGTTGGAATTGTACAAAATAAAATTGGTGACAATTTGTTAAAAAACATTCAACGAGCTAAAGAATTAGGAAAGATACTTATTGATCAAGGTGCAGAGTATATAGTTTTTCCAGAGCTTTTTCAATGTCCCTATGAAGACTCTTATATTAAAGATTTTGCAAATAAAGATGAAGGACGTACTTTTGACATGTTAAGAGAATTGGCAAGAAGTGGAGTGTATGTTATTGGAGGAACTTTTCCAGAACTAAGAGGTAAGGATATTTATAATACTTCCTATGTATTTAATCCAAAAGGTGAAGTAATTGGACATCATGATAAAAATTATTTATATACTTTTAAGATCCCTGGAAAAATAGATTATGACGAAGGAAATATTTTCACTCCTGGCCATGGGTTTTCAACATTTGAGACAGAGGACGGGATATTTGGATTAGGTATTTGTTTTGATATTCGATTTCCTTTCCCATTTGAAAAAATGGCTATGGAAGGAGCAAAAGTCATTTTTTTGCCAGGAGCGTTTCATCATAAAGTGGCAAAAGCTCATTGGGAACTTGTACTACGTGCGAGAGCAGTTGATAACCAAGTTTTTATGGTAGGTGTTAGTCCTGCTAAAGGGGAAGGACCTTCAAAAAATTATTATGGCCATTCTTTAGTTGTAGACCCTTGGGCCAATGTTATTTCCGCTTTTGGATTTTTTGAAGAAATTGGAATTGTAAATATTGATGTAAATGAAGTGGACCAAGGGAGAAAAGAACTTCATATCTTTAAAAGAAAACAAGCAGATTACAAGGCTAGAAGTTAAATATTAGTGGAACTTATACTCTTTTCATGGTAAAATAATATTATTAATATTTGCTCTATGGAAATGAAAATGGAGGGAGCCTATGAGTGTATTTCAAGAAAATGTAAAAGGAGATTTTGAAATCTTCGAGAAATATTTTATTTCTTCTGTAGAAAAGGAATTAGGTTCCACCCGTCTAGCCGGAAAACAATGTTTTGAAAAGGATGACTTTATTTTACACATGTATGTGTTAGAAAAATATTTCTGGAGGAATAATACCTATTCTTCCTTGACTCTTACCTTATCTCAAGAGGAAGATGATATTAAAGTTACGGCCATTGCTTCCGGTTCAGGGGTAGGTTTACTTGGGTTTGACTGGGGAGCTGATGAGCGCGCTATGCATGCAGTAAAGCAAGCAATCAATCAATGGAATAGCAAATTAGGAAAAAGGAAATAATTCCTTCTTTAGGGATGGAAAACGGCCCGCCTGGTCTTTGTGCGGGTTTTCTTTTGCTTAATTTTTAATCGTAAAATGATAAGGTGGAATCATGGATAAGAAAATTTTGTTAGTTAATGATATTCCTGGCTATGGAAAAGTTGCGACACAAGCAATGTTGCCGATTCTATCCCATATGGGATACCGTGTATTTAATTTGCCTACAGCGTTAATATCAAATACTTTGGATTATGGGAAGTTTGAAATTTTAGACACAACAACATATATGAAACATACCATAGAACTTTGGAAAGAACTTGGATTTACTTTTGACTGTGTTTGTACTGGGTTTTTAGTCTCAGATGAACAAGGGAAACTTTTAGCAGAGTTTCTATCAAAAGAAAAGGGTTTAAAAGTTGTAGATCCTATTATGGGTGATAATGGGAGTTTGTATAATGGAGTTTCAGAAAAACGTATTGATACGATGAAAAGATTATGTAAACATTCTGATATTTTAATTCCTAATGGAACGGAAGCTTCCTTTTTATCAAACTTATATGTGGGAGACACCTACCATACAGAAGAACAATGTTATAAAATAATAGAAGAACTTTTGCTTTTAGGAGCAAAGTCTATTGTGATTACGTCAACGAAGGATGGAACTGGAAACCACTTTATTCGAGGGTATGATGGAATAAACAAAGAGTATTTTCATGTTCCCTTTAAACATATACCAGTACGTTTTCCAGGAACTGGGGATATGTTTTCTGCAGTTATGGTTGGAGAGGTTTTAAAGGGAAGATCGTTAAAGGACTCTGTTAAGATAGCGGCACGTACCTTAGGACAATGGATTGAGGAAAATAAGGACAATAAAGATAAATTTCAAGGAATTCCTGTCGAACAATCTTTACATATTCTAGATGCTGAAGAAAAAAATCTTTGACAAAAGGGAAGAAAACACGTATAATTACATAGGTTAGAATCCTTGTTCTGGTTATAAATCAGAACCGATAGTCCATAGGGAGGTGAAGAAAATGAAAGTAAATAATTATGAAGCAGTTGTTATGTTCTACCCTGATTTTACTGATGAGGATAGAAATAAGGCACTAGACCGATTGAAAGATGTTCTTGATAAACATGGTTCAGTGAAAAATGTTGACGAATGGGGTATGAGAAAATTAGCATACCTTATTGAGTACAAGTCAGAAGCTTATTATGTTCTCATTGATTTTGAATCAGATACTGACGGAATTAATGAATTTGATCGTATTGCAAAGATTATGGATCCAGTAATGAGACATATGATCGTTCGTAAGGACGACTAAAAAATAGGAAGGTGAACACATGAATAACGTAGCATTAATCGGTAGACTGACAAGAGACCCGGAGCTGCGCTATACTCCCAACGGATATGCATCAGTAAATTTCACGTTGGCGGTGGATCGCCGATTGAGTCGAGAAAAGCGTCAGGAAGCAGAAGCAAATAATCAACCAACAGCGGACTTTATTCGAATTGTTGCTTGGGGAAAGACGGCTGAATTAATTGCCAATTATATGACTAAGGGACGACAAGTAGGTGTGGAAGGTAGAATCCAAACGGGATCTTACGAAAAAGATGGACGTAGAATTTACACCACTGATGTAGTAGCAAGTAATATTACCTTTATTGACTCCGGACAAGGACGTTCTGGTGGAAACCAAGGTGGATTTGCACCTACAAATCAACAAGGACCTGTCAATAATTTTCAATCATCAGGGGGCTTTAGTCCTCAAGGTGGACCAACCTTTGGACAACAGGACCAAGGAGGCGGTCAAGATGATGATAGCCAAAGCTTTTACCCTATAGACAATGACGATATTCCGTTTTAAACATTTGTAAAGGAGGGTAAATCATGCAACGTAGATTTCGTTCCAGAAGAAAAGTTTGTCAATTTTGTGCAGACAAGAATAAAGGAATCGATTATAAAGATACACAAACGTTAAAGAAATATATTTCAGATAGAGGAAAAATTCTTCCTAGAAGAATTTCTGGAAACTGCTCCAAACATCAAAGAGAAATGACAAAAGCAATTAAAAGAGCAAGACAAGTGGCGTTAATTCCATATAGTGCAGATTAATCAAAAAAGGATTTCCAAGGGGAAGTCCTTTTTTCATGATGCTTTGGATAAATATATGATCTATGGGTATATATAAATGATAACCTTTATTTATAATGATTAGAGAAAGAGAATCAAAGGATAAACTATGATTACTTTTGATTTTATGATAAACTTAAAAGACATGAAAGGTGAGGTGGTTGGTTGAATACAGAAAATTCAAAAAGTGTGCTTATGTTAATATTAAAATCTATGGCCCTTGGCACTTTAGGTATCTTTTTTCCGGTGCTATACATTTTCTTTCCCATGCTGTTTTTAACAGAAGCGTTGGAACAAGGAATGTTTAAAATTCTATTAGCTTTTATAGGTGTATGTCTTTTAATTGGAGTGATATCACCAGTATTAGGATTTGGAATTTTCACTCTTTTTGGCCCTTTGATTTTAATGTTACATTATTGTATTACTACAAAACGTGGAGTTTTAGAAACATTGTCTGCGTCAACAGCTGTTTTATTTACAGCATTTTTAGTTTTAATGCATACAACTGGAATATTAGAATTGATGAAAGACCCTAATCTTCCTGCTCAAATATTAGAAACGCAAAAAGAAGTTTTAAAAAACCTAGGGGTGGCAAAGGAAACCTTATCAACATTTGATCGAGGATTCCCATTGATGTTTCAAAGAATGCTAGAAATTTTACCTTCGATTTTAGTTATTCTTAGTTTAGTAATTTCTTATGTGACCTTTAGTTTTACAGGAAGAAATTTACTAAGAAAAGGAAAGCTTATTGGTCAACCTCCAAGTTTTATTTTCTTTTCCTTACCTTCTGGTTTACTCCCGATTTCCGTAGGTCTTATTGTAATGGGCTTTATTGGTGGAGAGGCCTTAGAAGGAACTTGGGAAATAATGATGACTAATGTAACTGTTCTTTTTGGATTTTTATTTTTCATACAAGGACTAAGTGTATTAAGCTTTTTTGCATCAAAATTTAAAGTATTAAGTATCTTAAAGTGGATTGCTTTATTCTTTATTATTTTGACACCAGGAATTCAAGTACCCATTGTGATGATGGGGCTTATGGAATATGTCTTTAATTTCCGTAGAATTCAACGGCTCTAAGAGGTGATTAATATGAAAAAATCCAAATGCTTTCAGTGGAAAGATTTACAACTTTATCTAGGATTTATCTTGTTGTTAAGTTTGGCCTTATTGTATGAAAATTTCTTTCTAGGTGGTGTGGCTTTAGTAATTTTTGCTTATATACTCTATTTTGCCATGCGTCAACTTGAGATTAAGAATAAAGAATATACAAATCATATTGAAATGATGAGTGAGGATTTTGATCAGGCGACAAAACATGCCATTTTCAATATGCCTTTTCCCCTAGTCATTACGGATGAGAACAGAAATATTATTTGGTATAATACTCCTTTTCTAAATATGTTTGAAGACATGACCATTATGGATCTGCCTTTAGAAAAATTGGTCCCTTCCTTAAAAGATGTGGAAGGGGAAGAGGTCTATCAAGTAAAACTAGAAGACAAACACTATCTTATCTTTTCAAATATCGTAGATACATCAAAAACTGAATCAGATGTAGAAACGATGTATATGTATTATTGGGTAGACAATACAGAAAAAATGGAAGTTGTAAATTGTTTCCAAAAGCAACGTCCGGTAGTATGTCTTGTTGAAGTAGATAATTTTGATGAGGCTATGGACGCAACTCCATCTGATGATAGACCTAGAGTTCAAGCAGACCTTGATTCTTTAATTTCTTCTTATTTTTATGAATATGAATCTTTGGTACGTAAGTTTGAAAACGATACATACTTGGTCGTAATCACTTATGAAGGATTTATGAAAATTCGAGAAAAACGCTTTGGTATTCTCGATAAAGTGAGAAATTTAAATCGAGGTAATACTATTCCCTTATCTTTAAGTATTGGAGTTTCCTCACCAGGACTTCCTTTTAAAGATTCTTACAAAGAAGCAGATACCTGTTTAGATGTGGCTTTAGGACGAGGTGGAGACCAGGCGGTAGTAAGAGTAGATGATAGTTACGAGTTCTTTGGTGGGAAATCAAAGGCCGTTGAAAAGAGAAATAAAGTAAAAGCTAGAGTTCTTGGAATTGCATTAAGACAATTAATAGATAAATCGTCAGAAGTATTCGTTATGCCCCATAGAAATGCAGATATGGATGCGATAGGATCAGGTATTGGAGTATTACGGGCGATTGCCAATCGTAATAAAAAGGGTTATTTAATATTAAATAACTCTAACCCTTCCATAGATAATTTAATCCTTCGTATGGAAAAAGAAGAACCAGAAATGCGAAAACAATTGATAAAAGGTGAAGATGCAGAGAATCTAGTTACCTCAGGGTCACTTCTGATTCTTGTAGATAACCATAAACCTTCTTTTACAGAATACCCTCCAATTATCGATAAGATTAATTCTATAGTAATTATTGACCATCATCGTCGTGGAAAAGAATTTGTAGAAAATCCGGTGTTAACTTATGTTGAACCCTATGCTTCTTCAACCTGTGAGTTGGTAACGGAAATGCTAACCTATATGAGTGGTAGTTTAGATTTAACAAATTTTGAAGCAGATGCTATGATGAGTGGAATTGTTGTGGATACGAAAAACTTTACATTTCACACTGGGGTAAGGACCTTTGAAGCAGCATCTATCCTACGACGAGCTGGCGCAGATATGAGTAAAGTAAGAGAATTATTTGAAGATGACTATGATACGATATTAATGCGTGCAGAAGTAGTTCATAATGCAAAGATAATATTTGATAATATTGCCATATCATTTTTAGATCGTAAAGCTTCAAATTCAGTATTAGTAGCAGCACAAGCAGCAGATGAATTGTTGGATATTCACGGTATCAAAGCTTCTTTTGTATTGACCAAAAAAGAAGATGTGATCCATATTTCTGGACGGTCATTAGGGGATATTTCTGTACAATTAATTTTGGAAAAAATAGGAGGGGGAGGCCATTTAAATATGGCTGGAGCCCAGTTAGAAACAGAGTCTTTAGAAGAAGCCCAAGAGCAACTGGAAGAAGCTATTGCACAGTATCTTGAGGAAGGAGCAGAAGTTTGAAAATAATTTTATTAAAGGATGTAGCAAAACTAGGGAAAGAAGGAGATCTAGTAGAAGTAAGTGATGGATATGCTAGAAACTTTTTGTTTCCTAGAAAAGCAGCTTTAGAAGCAACCGGTGAAAATTTGGAACAGTGGAAAGAAAAAAAGGCGCAAGAAGAGGCTGATGAGAAAGAAAATCGGGCAAAAGCCTTAGAAATAAAAAAACAATTAGAAAGTAATACCTTAGAACTAAAGGCCAAAGGTGGAAAAGCAGGTAGACTTTTTGGAGCGATTACTTCAAAGGATATAGCAGAAGGAATTAAAAAACAAATGGGCTTTAGTATCGATAAAAGAAAAATCGAAATGAAAGAGAATATTAAAGAAGCCGGTATGCGGACAGTGGCTATTCGAGTATATCCAGAAATTTCAGCTGACTTAAAAGTCAATATTTCGATTGAATAGTGACTGCCATGGAAGAAATTCAAGGTCGCATTCCACCTTATGACGAGGAAGCAGAAATTTCAGTTTTAGGGGCTATGCTCCTAGGAAAAGAAAGTATAACTAGGGCAGTGGAACTATTAACTCCAAATCACTTTTATCGAGAAGCTCATGGAAAGATATTTTCTGCTATTGTCGACTTATATAATCGTAATGAACCTGCAGATCTTATTACTGTAACAGAACAATTAAAGAAAAATCAAACCCTTACAGAAGTTGGAGGGATTTCTTATCTTGCTAGTATCTCTTCTTCTGTAGTAACCATTTCTAATGTTGAGTACTACTGTAATATTGTTAAAGATAAATATACCTTAAGGCAATTAATAGAATCTAGTGATGAAATTATGACCATCGCCTATAATCAAGAAGGTGAAGTTGCAGCAATTATTGAAAAAGCTGAGAAAAACATCTTTGACATTACCCAAGGATCTCAAAGAGGTGGGCTTATTCCCGTGAAAGATGTTCTATTAGAAAGTTTTGCCCAAATGGAAAAACGTGCAGCTAATCCAGGAGGTTTAACAGGACTAACCACAGGTTTTTTAGACTTAGATAAAAAACTTTCAGGGTTACAAAAATCGGATTTGATTTTATTAGCTGCAAGACCTTCTATGGGAAAGACTGCATTAATGGTGAATATCGCTACTAATTCTGCAATAAAAGCAGGTGCTTCAGTGGCCATGTTTTCCTTGGAAATGAGTCGACACCAGTTGGTTCAAAGGATTATATCTGCCTCAGCTCATGTTGACTTACAAAAAATTATATCTGGTGACTTAACAGAAGAAGAATGGCTTCGAGTGATAAATACTATGCCTGTAATTATGGATATGAAAATTGATATTGATGATACACCAGGGATCACACCATTAGAAATGAAGGCAAAATGTCGAAGGATTAAAGTAGAAAAAGGATTGGATTTGATAGTTGTAGACTACTTGCAACTTATGCAAATGCAAGGTAGAGCTGATAATCGTCAACAAGAAATATCAGCAATATCTAGAGCCTTAAAGGGTATTGCAAAGGAAATGGAAGTACCTTTAATTGCTTTGTCCCAATTGTCTAGGGCTCCTGAATTACGACAGGAAAAACGACCTATTCTCTCTGACTTAAGAGAATCAGGTGCTATTGAACAGGATGCGGATATTGTAATGTTTCTTTATCGAGATGATTACTATCATGAAGATTCAGAGAAACAAAATGTAGGTGAAGTTATTATTGCAAAACACCGTAACGGACCAACAGGGATGATAGAATTGGTATTCCAAAAAGAATTCACAAAATTTTTAAATAAAGAAAATGTAGAACGAAATTAGGAGATGTCAATAAGGCATCTCTTTTTTTTGTCTTTTTTACTTATGTCCATCATATTATAAGGTAATAGAGGTATGGTTTTTGTCCCTAAAAAAATAAAAAAGATATTTACAATAAAAGATTTATATATTAAAATATATACATAAAATTATTTATGTATATATTTTATCTTGTACAGATAAGAATTTTCAAGTGACAGAGAAAAATGTATACATAATAAAATATCTTAGAGGAGAGTTTTCGTAATTTTTTCACAGAAAAACCTTTGTTAGATATGATTTGGACTTTGAAAATTGAATTTTTTTAAAAAAATAGATTAGAACCTGAAAAGAATCAAAGTTTAGTTTTGAGACAAAAAATTTGCTCTATCATAAAAATAGATATTGGTTGTAAATTGACTTTTTACTTTTTAGAAAAGAGATAGCTTAAAAACATATAAGACAAAACTAATACAATAGCTACATGCTTGGTAAAATTTATTTTCTATATAAGATTTGAATCATTGGAAAATAAGAAGAAAAATAAATGAGAACACAGTTAAAAGAAAAAGAAAAATAAGTAAAATTATCTATGAATTTTATAAAGGAATTTTTACTGATTTCTTTTTGTAGTTTTACAATAAGAGAGAATTCTTAAAACTTTAAGAACGCTTCACTCATCTATAATAAATAGTTATATAGTTTATATAAAATAGCAAATATTATACTATATTTACCATTTATCTTAAACTATTCATAATCAAAAATTATTAAAAAAATTGATGTAAATATCAATATAAAAAAGAAAGGGAATATAAGAATATTTTTTATTAATTATAATTAGTTTAAAGTTTTAAAGAAGAAAATATTTATTGATATTTATCAAATATATAGAAATTATAAAAGGTAAAATACTCTTGGTTTTTTATTCATAGATGTATTCATTAAAATTTTTTCTTGGAGACCTTGAATTATAAAAAAGCCTATGTTATATTATAGATAGATTAAACTTAATATATACCAGATTAATTTTTGGCAATAGCCCAATTGCTGATTCGAATTGATTATACGGTGATGATAATAACAAGGATGTTTTTTTATCCTGAATTTTGTCATGACCGTTTTTATTTTTGAAAAAGCGTCGAAAGTGTCTATTTGGGAGTAAGAATTCTGATAAAAGACCTTTATCAGGTACCTCTGACTCAGAAAGAAGGGATGTTTTGAATAGAAATTTAATTTTTATCTCAGGGTATACAAAATTACCTAAGGGAACCACGGCATACGAGATCTATGGGGGATTGATCTTGGCATTGGAAGTGGACAAAGAAACAGGAGTAATTACTCAATTTGAATGTTCGTTAATTACCAAGGTTGCCATTAGTTTTCTAGAAAACATTATTGTAGGAGAATCATTATCAAGTATAGAAAGGATTGAAAATCAAATCAATCGTCTATATTTTGGAGCAGCAAAAAAAGCCGTGCTTTCTGCATTAAATATTTGTGCAGATAAGTATCAACAAATTTGTAATAATCAAGAAGTTCACGATGAAGTAGCAGAACGTAATTAAGGGCTTTTATATTAAGTTAAATAAAAAATGTTACGAGGAGGTACAGTTTTGGATCAAAGACGCTTACGATGTAAAGAATTAGAAGAAAAGGTAATGAGTGCTGAAGAAGCTGCACAATTCATTAAGCCAGGAATGACTGTGGGTACTAGTGGGTTTACTCCTGCTGGATATCCGAAGGCGGTTCCTCTTGAACTTGCTAAAAGAGCAGAAAATGGAGAGGAATTAAAGCTAACCATTATGACTGGAGCTTCTGTAGGCCCAGAAATTGATGCAAGATTAGCAGAGTCAGGAGCGATGGTAAGAAGATATCCTTATCAAACAAATGGAACTTCACGAAAGAAAATTAATGAAGGTTCTGTAAAGTATGTGGATATGCACTTATCCCATAGCTCGCAACAAATTAAAGCTGGATTTTTAGGACCTGTACATGTTGCTATTATTGAAGCGGTAGCAATTACAAAAGACGGTGGTATTGTTCCTTCCACTTCGGTAGGTAATTCTAATATTTATGTAGAAAAAGCTGAAAAAGTTATAGTGGAAATCAACACAAGTCAACCACTTGAACTAGAAGGGACTCATGATATTTATGATATTCCATTACCACCACATAGGAAACCGATTCCCTTGACAAAGGTAGATCAACGGATTGGAGTTCCATATATACCTTGTGATCCAGATAAAATAGTTGCAATTGTTGAAACAGATATTACAGATAAATCTAGACCTGTAGCACCAATTGATGAAATTAGTGAAAAAATGGCAAAAAATCTGATTGAATTTTTAAGTAATGAGGTAAAAGAAAATCGTTTACCTGAAAATCTATTGCCATTACAATCAGGGGTTGGTTCTGTTGCTAATGCTGTATTAGCAGGGTTGGCGAACTCACCCTTTGAACATTTAACCGTATTTTCTGAAGTATTACAGGACTCTGTATTCAGTTTAATCGACTGTGGAAAAGTTGATTTTGCTTCTGGTACAAGTATTACATTGTCTCCAGAAAAACTGGAAACTTTTCCTGAAGATATAAAAAGATTTAAAGACAAAATAATCTTAAGGCCACAAGAAATTTCTAATAATCCGGGACTTGCTAGAAGACTTGGAGTTATTGCAATGAATACTGCATTAGAAGTTGATATTTATGGAAATGTTAACTCAACTCATGTTTCAGGGACCCGAATGATGAATGGAATAGGTGGTTCTGGTGACTTTACCAGAGGTGGTTATTTGTCAATCTTCACCACTGCCTCAACAGCAAAGGGTGGAGCGGTTTCTTCTATTGTTCCTATGGTCTCCCATATTGATCATACGGAACATGATACGATGGTTATCGTTACAGAACAAGGTGTGGCAGATCTTAGAGGTTTGGACCCTGTAGAAAGAGCTGAGTGCTTAATTGAAAAATGTGCACATCCAGATTATAAAGATCAATTACGTGGATATCTTGAAGAAGCATTACAGCATAAGGGGAAACACACACCTCATAATCTTGAAAAAGCTTTATCTTGGTACACAAGACTTGCTGAAACAGGCACTATGAAAGAGTCTTAAATATAAATATATTAGGGGGTAAATATATGTTATTTAACAAAGAAGAATTAGAGCAAATCAAAAAAGAAAAAGAAGGATTTGATGAAGGGGTAGAAAAAAGCCTGGAAAAATTCCCAGAACGTAAAGAAGAATTTACTACGATATCAGGAATTCCTGTACAACGTGTGTACACGCCAACGGATATTCCAGATTTTGACTATATTAAAGATTTAGGATTTCCTGCAGAATATCCCTTTACCCGTGGTGTACAAAACACGATGTACCGAGGACGATACTGGACAATGCGTATGTACGCAGGGTTTGCTACAGCAGAAGAATCGAACCAAAGATATAAATACTTATTAGAATCTGGTGGCTCTGGTCTTAGTGTAGCTTTTGACCTTCCCACCCAAATGGGTTACGACAGTGACGCCCCTATTTCTCAAGGAGAAGTTGGAAAAGTAGGTGTGGCTATAGACTCTTTAGCAGATATGGAAATTTTATTTGATGAAATTCCATTAGACAAAGTATCTACCTCTATGACCATTAATGCTCCTGCCTCTGTCTTACTCGCAATGTATATTGCAGTAGCAGAAAAACAAGGAGTCTCTAAGGATAAATTACGAGGAACCATTCAAAACGATATTCTTAAAGAATATGCAGCAAGAGGAACCTATATTTTCCCAGTAGGACCTTCCATGCGACTAATCACAGATATTTTTGATTACTGTACAAGGGAAGTTCCTAAATGGAACACCATCTCTATTTCCGGCTATCACATTCGAGAAGCAGGTTCTACAGCAGTCCAAGAAGTAGCATTTACCTTAGCAGATGGTATTGCTTATATTGAAGCAGCCTTAGAAGCAGGACTTGATATTGATAAATTTGCACCAAGACTATCTTTCTTCTTCAATGCTCATAATAATTTCTTAGAAGAAATTGCAAAATATCGGGCAGCAAGAAGAATGTGGGCAAAAATTATTAAAGAACGATTTGGAGCGAAAAATGAAAAATCGATGCGCTTAAAATTCCACACCCAAACAGCTGGTAGTACTTTAACTGCGCAACAAGTGGAAAACAATGTAGTACGAGTGGCAATCCAAACCTTAGCAGCCGTTCTTGGAGGAACCCAATCATTACACACGAACTCTAAAGATGAGGCCTTGTCCTTACCATCGGAAGTTTCTGTTCGTACCGCACTAAGAACCCAACAAATCGTCGCCTATGAATCTGGTGTTGCAGATACAATAGATCCTTTAGCAGGCTCCTATTATATCGAAGCATTAACCAACGAAATTGAAAAAGAAGCTACGAAATTAATCGAAAAGATTGATGAACTTGGAGGAGCACCAGCAGCTATTGATAAAGGATTTATCCAACAAGAAATCATGCAAGCTGCTTACGAATATCAAAAAGCCGTAGATAGTGGAGAAGAAGTGGTGGTAGGTGTCAACAAATTTGCAGCAGAAGAAGAACCACCAACAGGACTTCTTAAAGTAGATCCAAGTGTAGGAGAAAATCAAAAGAAGAAAATCGAAGCTTTAAAAGCAAAACGGGATAACGAAGAAGTAAAGCGTACCCTAAAAGCATTAAAAGAAGCTTGTAGTACAGACGAAAACTTAATGCCATATATTCTAGATGCTGTTCATGCCTATGCAACCTTGCAAGAAATTTGCGATCAAATGCGGTCAGTATTTGGAGAATATAAGCAAACAGTAAGTCTATAAACAAAGAGATAATGGGGGAAAAATAATGGATCAACAAATACGTGTATTAGTGGCAAAACCAGGCCTTGATGGACATGATCGTGGAGCGAAAGTCATCGCTCGTGCATTACGAGAAGCAGGAATGGAAGTTATCTATTCTGGATTACGACAAACACCAGAACAAATTGTAGCCTCTGCAGTACAAGAAGACGTAGATGTACTAGGAATGAGTATATTATCTGGAGCCCATGGTTATTTATTACCTACCGTCGTCAACCAATTAAAAGAAAAAGGTGTTTATGACGATATGCTAGTATTTGCTGGAGGGGTGATTCCTGATGATGATATACCAGAACTAAAAGAAAAAGGTATCGAAGAAGTTTTCACACCTGGTACAAATTTAGAAGATGTTATCACATTTATCAAAGAAAATGTAAAACGAAAGCATTAAATGGGGAAGGGAGCCACTCCCTTCCAAAATATAAAGTAGGTGTACTATGGAATTATGGCAACGACTAATAGAAGGGGATGAGGTAGCATGTGCAAGATGCCTTACCATTGTGGAAAACGAACGGGAAGGGTATGTAGAACTGTTACGTAACATTCATCCTTATACTGGAAATGCTGTCATTATTGGAATAACAGGTCCACCTGGAGCTGGAAAATCCACACTTGTCGATAAAGTTGTAAAAGAATTACGAAACGAAGATCACAAAGTAGGGGTTATTGCAGTAGATCCTACCAGTCCATTTACAAGAGGAGCCATCCTTGGAGACCGGATTCGAATGTCAGATTTAAACCTAGACCCAAAAGTATTTATACGTTCCATGGGAACAAGGGGAAGCTTAGGAGGAATATCTAAAGGGACACAAGCAGGGATTAAAGTGCTAGATGCCTATGGTTGTGACTATATCATTGTAGAAACGGTAGGTGTTGGACAATCTGAAATCGACGTTGTAAAAACAGTAGATACTGTAGTTATGGTTATGGTTCCAGGACTTGGAGATGATATACAAGCCATCAAAGCCGGTGTTATGGAAATTGGAGACGTCTTTGTAATCAATAAGGCTGATAATGACGGAGCAAGAAAAACAAAAATAGAAATTGAAATGATGTTGGACTTTAAAAAGGATTGGGAGTTTCGTCCGCCAGTATCCATGAGTATAGCATCAGAAAACAAAGGAATTGACACTTTGGTCCAAAACATCAAAGCTCATACAAAATATTTAAACGAATCTGATCGGTTGAAAGATCGAAGGTACCATCGAGAAGCGATGCAAGTATATCAATTTGTAGAGCATCACTTTGATAATACCTTAGAAAAAGCTATGGATCAAAAAGAAGAGGAAATCAATCATTCCTTAGAAGGAAAAACGGATCCCTATACCATTGGATTTGCACTGATTGACCAATTAATGAAATAAGGAGGAAAGTATGTTTAAAATCTTAAACATTGACCATATTGGAATCGCTGTACCAGAACTGGACAGTGTAGAAGAAGTATTTCAAGATATTTTAGGAATTCAAAGTACAGGAAGAGAAACTGTAGAAGATCAAAAAGTGACCACTGCTTTTTATCCTATTGGAGAAACAGAATTAGAATTTTTAGAAAGTACCTCTCCAGATGGACCTATCGCAAAATATATTGAAAAAAACAATGGACGTGGTGGAATTCAGCATGTTGCCTTACGTGTAGATGACATTGAAGCTGCGATTGCTGACATCAAAGCAAAAGGAATCACGATGATTGACAATGAACCAAGACGTGGGGCAGGAGGAGCTATGATCGCTTTTATCCACCCGAAATGTACAAATGGAATTCTTGTAGAATTGTGTGCAAGAGGATAAGTCTTAACGGGGAGGTAAAAGATGTCAGAACGATTGGAACGTTTACGAAAATATCGGGAAGAAATCTCCCAAGCCGGGGGACAAAAACGAATAGAAAAACAACATGCCAAAGGAAAATTAACTGCTAGAGAACGCCTCCATCTACTTTTTGATGAAGGAAGTTTTGTGGAACTAGATGCCTTTGTTCGTCATCGTTGTACTAACTTTGGGATGGAAAAAAATCGTCCCTTTACCGACGGAGTAGTAACAGGATATGGAAAAGTTAATGGACGATTGGTCTATGCCTTTGCCCAAGACTTTACCATCACTGGAGGAGCCCTTGGGGAAATGCATGCAGCAAAAATTGTAAAAGTACAAGAAATGGCTATAAAAATGGGGGCTCCCTTAGTGGGATTAAATGACTCTGGAGGAGCAAAAATCCAAGAAGCTGTCGACGCCCTTTCTGGGTATGGACGTATTTTCTATCAAAATGTTATGGGAAGTGGTGTCATTCCTCAAATCTCAGCTATAATGGGACCTTGTGCTGGAGGGGCAGTGTATAGCCCGGCTTTAACCGACTTTATCTTTATGGTCGACCAAACATCCCAAATGTTTATAACTGGTCCTCAAGTCATTAAATCTGTTACTGGAGAAGAAGTAACCTCAGAAGAACTAGGAGGAGCCTTTACTCATAACTCCACCAGTGGAGTGGCACATTTTATGGCGCAAGACGATGAAGATTGTATTGAGCAAATTAAATTGCTTTTAGATTTCTTACCAAGTAATAACCAAGAAACGGCACCTCTTTATGAGGATCATCCAACCATTAACGAACCAGTAGAAGCGTTGGACACCATTGTACCTGAGGGAAGTAATATACCTTATGATATGAAAGATATTATTACTCACTTAGTAGACGATGGCAACTTTTATGAATATCAAATGGAATATGCGAAAAATATTATCACCGGGTTTGGACGAGTCAATGGACAATCAGTTGGAATCATTGCCAACCAACCATCCTTTATGGCAGGTTGCTTAGACATTAACGCATCGGATAAATCCTCAAGATTTATCCGTACCTGTGACGCCTTTAACATTCCCTTACTAAACTTAGTGGATGTGCCAGGGTTCTTACCAGGAACCACTCAAGAATATGGAGGTATCATTCGTCATGGAGCAAAAATGCTTTATGCCTACAGTGAAGCTACGGTTCCAAAAGTAACCATTATCGTACGGAAAGCCTATGGTGGCAGTTACTTGGCAATGTGTTCCAAAGAACTAGGTGCGGATATTGTCTATGCATGGCCAAGTGCAGAAATTGCAGTCATGGGACCAGATGGAGCCGCCAATATTATATTCCGCAAAGAAATCTCTGCAAGCGATACGCCAGAAGAGACCCGAGCCGAAAAAATTGAAGAATACAAATACGAATTTGCCACCCCTTACAAAGCAGCAGAGCGTGGGTTTGTGGACGATGTGATTGAACCAAGTCAAACAAGAATTCGTATTGCAGATGCCTTTGATATGCTACTTAGCAAACGAGAAAGCAATCCTGCAAAAAAACATGGAAATCTTCCATTATAAAGGAGGATAGAAAATGAATGCAAGTGCGTTATTAGAAAAATTAGCATCCGGAGCAGACTTAACCACATCGGAAAAACTCTTAGGAGGAAGTGTGGTCACTGTATTGGCTATGGCCATCGTGTTTTTGATCCTTATCCTTCTTATTGTGGCCATTGTTATCATGGGAAAAGTGTTACATCGAGAAACCCCAACGGTAGCCCCTGTCACAAAAGCTCCTATAGAGGAAGTAGAAGAAGAGGATCCCTATGAATTAGTGGCTGTAATCACAGCAGCAGTATCTGAGATGATGGGAACGAGTCAAAGTAATATCAAAGTCAAACGGATTCAACGAGTTGGTAGATCACTTCCCACTTGGGCAACCACAGGAACCAAAGAAACTATTTGAGCATAAACAATGAGGAGGGTAATTATGGCAAAGCGATTTAATATAATAGTAAATGGAACAGAATATGATGTAGAAGTTGAAGAAATCAAAGAAGAAGGAGCAGGACAAGAAGTATCTAGACCAACCCCTGCTCCAAGACGGGCACCTGCAGCTCCAAAAGCTGCTCCCAAACAAGCAGCAGCACCAGCAGGAGGTGCAGGAAGTGTGACTGCTCCAATGCCGGGAACCATCAATGACATCAAAGTAACGGAAGGACAAGACGTGAAAAAAGGAGATGTATTACTAATCTTAGAAGCGATGAAGATGGAAAATGAAATCAAAGCACCGGCTGATGGAAAAGTTACATCCATCCCTGTAACGAAGGGTGCAAGTGTGAACACAGGAGATACCCTTGTTACCCTAAGCTAACCGAAGAAAGGAGAAACCTATGTTAGAAGTATTTTTAAACTTCTTAGAATCCACTGGGTTTGTGGCCCTTACCTGGCAACATATCGTTATGCTCATCATTGCATGTACCCTGATATACCTTGCCATTCAAAAAGGGTTTGAACCATTGTTATTACTCCCAATTGGCTTTGGGATGTTACTGACAAACCTTCCTTTGGCAGGCTTGATGGAGGCAGGGGTCAATATCTTGCATATTCAAGATACCAATGTAGCCCAAGGACTCATAGAAGTCACCAGTGAACTAAAACAACCAGGAGGGCTTTTAGGCTACTTCTTTATGGGAGACGAACTAGGAATATTCCCACCCCTTATCTTTATGGGGGTAGGAGCGATGACAGATTTTGGTCCCTTAATTGCCAATCCTAAATCCTTACTCTTAGGAGCGGCAGCACAATTTGGAATCTTTATGACCTTTATTGGAGCAGTACTTCTTGGATTCCAAGGAGCCGAAGCAGCTCCCATTGGTATTATCGGAGGAGCCGACGGTCCGACCTCTATTTATTTGGCTGGGAAATTAGCTCCACATTTACTGGGACCCATTGCGGTAGCAGCTTATTCCTACATGGCTTTGGTGCCCATTATCCAACCACCAATTATGAAAGCACTCACCACTAAAGAAGAACGAGTCATTCGTATGCCACAAATGCGTATGGTGTCGAAAACGGAAAAAATTATTTTCCCCATTATGGTTACCTTATTGGTATCCTTGTTCTTACCACCAGCAGCACCCTTGGTCGGAATGTTAATGTTAGGAAACCTTATGAAAGAATGTGGTGTAGTAGAACGATTAAGTAAGACGGCACAAAATGAACTAATGAATATTGTAACCATTTTACTTGGAGTTTCTGTGGGAGCTAGTGCTACTGCAGAACACTTCTTAACAGCAAGTACGTTGAAAATTATGGGACTTGGTGTTGTAGCCTTTGCTGTAGGAACAGCAGCAGGAGTATTATTAGCAAAGTTTATGAATCTATTCTTAAAAGAAGGCAACAAGATCAATCCTTTGATAGGATCAGCAGGAGTATCTGCAGTACCTATGGCAGCTCGAGTCTCTAATACTGTAGGACAGGAATACGATCCAGGGAACTTCTTATTGATGAATGCAATGGGACCAAATGTGTCTGGAGTTATTGGATCTGCAGTAGCGGCTGGAGTGTTGTTAGTATTATTTGGATAAAGAGAAGAGAAATTCGGTGGAAACACCGAATTTCATACCTTTTATATTCGCAAAAGAACAAATTAGGGGGTAGTATATGTTCGAATTAACGGAAATGATGATAATTTTCTTAATTTTAGTATTAGGATACGCATTAGGTCGTATCAAAGTAAAAGGTCTTTCTCTTGGGACTTCGGGAATTCTTATAGTGGCTTTAATTTTCGGTCATTTTGAATTATTAGTTCCCGGTGTGATTAAGAGTTTTGGTTTAATTATATTTGTAGCAGCAGTAGGATTTATTGCAGGTCCTGTTTTTGTAGATAACTTTAAAAACAAAGCAACGTCTTATATATTATTAGGAGTTGTTGTAATCTTATCAGGGGCAGTGGGTATGGTAATTTGTATGAAATTACTTGATGTACCAACCCCATTAGCATTAGGGATTCTAAACGGCTCATTAACTTCTACTCCAGGATTAGGTGCTGCCCTAGAGGCTACTGGTGATCCCCAAGCAGCGGTAGGATATGGAATAGCCTATCCTTTTGGTGTTATTGGAGTAGTATTATTTGTACAATTATTGCCACGCTTATTAGGGGCAGATATGAAGCGTGAACAAGAAATTCTAGAAAGTAGTAGTAAAGGTTCTGGAGAGAAAATCTTAGTAAAAGAACAAAACTTACTTTCTATGGATAAATTTGGCTATTTTGCATTTGCAGTAGCTATCTGTTTAGGGATTTTATTAGGACAAGTGGAAGTTCCACTTCCAGGAGGAGCTCATTTTAGTCTAGGTAACTCAGGGGGACCACTTATTATGGGTCTTATAATTGGTAACTTAGGAAAGATTGGTCCAGTATCCTTTAAAGCTGATAAGAAAACCCTAGAGGCAATTCGAGAATTAGGTTTAGCCTTATTCTTAATGGGAACAGGTACCCAAGCAGGATCTGGTCTTGTTGAAGTGTTACAACAGTATGGTTTAAAATTATTCTTCATGGGTGTAATCGTTACCATCATTCCATTACTGGTAGGTTATATTTTTGCAAGAAAATTATTTAAGCTAGGTCTATTAGATTCTTTAGGATCTATAACAGGAGGTATGACGTCTACACCAGCGTTAGGATCTTTAATTTCTGTTGCGGAAAGTGATGCTGTGGCTGCATCTTATGCTGCAACCTATCCAGTTGCATTATTAATGGTAGTTCTGGTGAGTCAATTTACTGCATTGTTATTTTAGTTCATACTCTTAAACTTTTAATACCAAAACAACCTGTAGGACAGAGGGAGTCTTACAGGTTGTTTTATTTTACAATATCAAAAAAATAAAAGGCTCTTATACAGAGAAAGTAGAAAATAAAAGAGAACAAGCTTCAAGCCGAAAAATAACATAAACAAGTGTTTTATACTAGCTATAGTTATGGTAAAATAGTTCTGAGGTGGGAACGATGAATATACAAGATAAAATTAGAATCTTAACAGAAGGTGCAAAGTATGATGTTTCCTGTTCCAGCTCAGGGAGTAAAAGAAGCCGAAAAAAATCAGATATCATGGGAAATGCTCACCCTTCTGGAATTTGTCATTCATGGAGTGAAGATGGTCGTTGTATTTCTCTTTTGAAAATTTTACTTACAAATAAGTGTATTTTTGACTGTACCTATTGTATTAATCGAAGAAGTCAGTGTTCTGAAAGGGCAGAGTTCACCTCAGAAGAATTAATCGAAATCACCTGGGAGTTTTATCGTAGGAATTATATTGAAGGATTGTTTTTAAGTTCTGGAATTTATCCAAGTCCTGATGAAACGATGGAAAAATGTATCGCTGTACTTAAAGGATTAAGGCAACGAGGGTTTGGAGGGTATATTCATTCTAAAGGGATTCCTGGAGCAGATCCTTTACTTTTAAGAGAAATGGGGAAATATGCAGACAGAATGAGTATAAATATTGAATTACCTACTCAAAAGGGACTTTTAGCATTGGCTCCTCAAAAAAAGGTGGAAGTGATTGAAACATCTATGATGAGACTAAAAGAGGAAATGTTAGAAGCAAGGGAAAGTAAACATAAGGTATGTATTCCTGGAGGACAAAGTACCCAAATGATTATTGGAGCTTCTGGAGAAACGGATCGAGAAATCATCACAAAGGCAGAGTCCTTGTACCAAAAGATGTCTTTAAAACGAGTATATTATTCTGCCTTTATTCCTGTCCTTCCCTCACCTCTTGCTCCAGATATAAAAGAAGCTCCCTTACTACGAGAGCATCGTATTTATCAAGGTGATTTTCTACTTCGATTTTATGGATTTCAAGGAAAAGAGTTATTAAATAAGGAGAATCCAAATTTTAATCCATCTATAGATCCTAAGGCTCATTGGGCTTTGGAACATTTTGATCTTTTCCCTATGGAAATTAACCGAGTAAGTTACGAAGAGCTATTACGTATTCCAGGGTTTGGTCCAAGGACCGTACAAAAAATCTTAGGTGCTAGAAAATTAGCACCTTTAAAACCAGATGATTTAAAATCATTAAAAATTCCTTTAAAACGTGCAAAATACTTTATTACCGTTGGTGGAAGAGCAATGGGTCTTTTTCAAGATAATCCTGAAATGATTCGAGAAAAACTTATAGATCCAATAGCTATAGAACAGCTATCTTTTTTTGGAGGGTACTCATGATTATTCGTTATGATGGGTCTTTTGAAGGACTTCTGTCTGTAATATTTGAAACTTGGACTAATTTCAGTCAGGTAGAAGATATTCAAAGACCTGGGCCAAAAACTTTATTTGAAGAGACATGGGTTGATACAAAAGAAGAAAATGCAAATAGGGTATATCATTGGTTGAAAAAAACAGATCCATTATTTTTAAAAGATAAATTCCGATATGGATATTTATCAGAAAAAGAAAGGATGGATTATTTAAATGTTTACCATCTCCATTTGTTATATCAAAAGGGAAGGGAGATTCTATTAAATCCAAGTGGAAAAACCCAAGAATATTTAAAAAACATTCGTACGGTAAAAAGGGAACTTCATAGATTTACAGGGTTGACTCGATTTGAAGAAGTTCAATCAGGTGCCTTGTATGCAGCGATTCGTCCAGAAGGGAATATACTATTACCCCTTGGTGGTCATTTTATGAAAAGACTTCCCCATGAAGAATTTTTAATCCATGACCATAGTAGGGATATTGGTGTATATCACAAAGAAGGAAATTTAGAACTGGTAGCTTTTTCATTGGAAGATCTTCAGTATAGTGACAAGGAAAAAGTGATGTCTGAGTTGTGGCGAACTTTTACAAAGGCTATCTCAATAGAAGAAAGAAAAAGTAAGAAACGTCAAATGTCTAATATGCCAAAGAAATATTGGGAGTTTTTAACAGAAATGCAATAAGGCCTTGTCAAATCAAAAATGACAAAGCCTTATTTTTATTTATTATCTTTTTTATATTTTATATATTCTACAAAATCTTTTACTTCTCTAAACCCAAGGAAATATAATAAAGTACCATATAGGACAGCTGCACATAAGACTACTAGCAGTAGTAGGCCAAGTTTAGCTAGAGTTAAAGTTCCACCTAGTGGTAAATATCTCATCAACACCTGTTCCAATGGGAAGAAGGTAAGATAACAAAAGACACCCATAACAGCTCCTGCCATTAGTGTTTTTAACAAGGCTCGTAAATAAGACCGTGTTCCTAACTGGCCGATTTTTTTCCTTAAAAAATAAAAACGTAAAAGAGCTGCAATTCCTGTGGAAACAGATACAGAAGTGGCAAGTCCTTTAATACCAAAATAATTAACGACAATAATATTTAGTCCCACATTTAAAACTACATTTACAATTCCAATGTAAAAAGGGGTTTTTGTATCTTGTATAGAATAATAAACACGATTTAATACATTGTTAATCGATAGCCCTACCAATACAGCTGCATAACATCTTAAAGCACCTGCAGTGGCAATGGTATCTTCTGGTTGAAAGGCCCCACGTTGGAAGGCTATTTCTACCACAGGTTTTGCTAAGACGATCATTCCAATAGTAGAAGGAATAGTAATAAGAAGAACGGCTTTTACAGCCCCATTCATAATTTGCTTTCCTAAAAGAAAATCATCTTCTGCAAAGGCCTTACTCATTGGAGGGAAGATTACTGCTGTAATGGCAGCAATAAATATTCCAAGTATTAGTAAATTTAACTTATTGGCATAGTCCAACCGACTAACAGCTGCATTCCCAAGACCTGTTGCCAAGTATTTATTCACAATCGTATTAATATTATTAATGGAAACACTGACTAATACAGGTATTGCCAACAAGATAGCTTCTTTTGCATAGGGGTCCTTAAAATTCAATGCTGCTTTGAGACGAAACCCAGCTTTAAAAGCATTTGGAGCTAAAAATAAAACTTGAGCTACCACTCCCAGTACAGATGCTAAGGCAACTCCATAAATTCCAAAATGAGGAGCTAGAAAAACAAGGTATAGTATATACACAGCATTTAAAGGAAGACTTACTGCTCCTGCTGCAGCAAATTTTCGGTTAAACTGTAAAAATCCTGTAAAAACTCCAACCATAGAGGCAAAGATAATAGAAGGTACTGCTATTCGTATAAGACGAATAGTAAGGGCAAAGGTTTCAGGTTTAAACCTACCTCCTGTAAGCTTGGCAATATAGGGTGCAAAAATCCCTCCTAATATTGTAATCGTCAATGCAATCAAACCTGTTAAAAATAACATATTACTAGTATAACGATTTTTTTCTTTTTCCCCTAATTGTATTTCCACCTTTTGTAATTGTGGTATAAAGGTTGTGGCTATTGCTTCTGTAATTAAAGCAGACATCAAACCTGTTGAAGATTGGGCTACTGTCCAAGCCGCTTTTTCCATCCCTGTTCCAAAACGATAGGCAATTAAACTTTCTCGACCAAATCCCATAACCTTTCCAATTAAAGCAAAGATGACCAGGGCAAATGTAGACTTGGCTATATTTTTTGCATTATCCATAGAAATCTCCTTTTCCTAAATATTAAGTATATAATTCCCTTCCCTCCTTGTCAATTTGGAAATGGGTAAAAAGTCAATTCTCATTCACAAATATTAAAATATTTATGGAAATCTTAAAAAATATTGCCATTGTCGTAGTAATGTATTATCATGGTAATAATATTTTTTCAAAGGAGGATATTCATGGTATATGTAAATCAAGTTTTTGAGTTTCTTCATAGTCATCCGGAAGAAGGATGGAAAGAATATGAAACCTCAAAATATATTATAAAAGAATTAAAGGAAATGGGTTTAGAAGTGAAAGAAAAAGCTGGTTCCGATACTGGAGTTATAGGAATTTTAGACACAAAAAAAGCTGGACCTATTTTAGGACTACGTGGGGATATTGATGCTTTAGTCTTTGAAAAGGATGGAGAAAAATATTGCTTCCATGCATGTGGACATAGTGCCCATGGGGCCATGGTACTTGCCACAGCAAAAAGATTTGCTGAAAACCCACCTTCACATGGGAAAATTTACTTTATTTTTCAGCCAGCAGAAGAAGTCCTTGGAGGAGCTGAATCTATAGTAGCCAGTCATGTGATAGACGATGTCCAAGAGATTTTTGGAATCCATTTGCGACCAGAATATGAAACACCAATGGGAGAAGCCACACCTGCCTTAGTTCATGCAGCGTCACAAAGAATTCTAGCGACTATTCATGGGAAAAATGCCCATGGTGCTAGACCTCATTTAGGAGTTAATGCTGTTGAAATCGCAGTAGCTATTACAGAAGCTTTACAAAGACTTCATTTTAATCCTAAAATTGGCCATTCCCTAAAAGTTACAAAGATAGTTGGAGGAAGTGATATGGTTAATATCATTCCCGATCGTTGTGAAATTGGCATGGATATACGTGCTGTGGAAAATGGTCTAATGGACGAAATGCTAAAGAAAATAAAAGAAACGATGATAGGTATTACTTCTTTAATGGGTGGAGAACTAACCTTTGATCTTCAAGGTGGCGTACCAGCTGCAGAGTATGATGAGGAATTAATAGAATCTGCAAGAGTAGCGATTGAAAAAGTCTTAGGAAAAGCAGCACCGATTGTCTACACAGAAGGGGGAGAAGATTTTCACTACTACACCCAGTTATTAAAAGCAAAATCTGTATATTTAGGACTTGGTTGTGGATTGGTACCTGGACTTCATGATCCGGAAATGACCTTTAATGAAGATGCTTTAGCAAATGGAGTGGATATTTTAGAAGAGTTATTAAAATTACGATTGGGGGAATAATATGAAGAAAAAGAAATTTGTAGTACCAAACACCTATGTATTAATAGTAGGATTTATTATATTAGCGGCAATTTTAACATTTATTATCCCTGCAGGAGAATATGCAGTAACTGAAGTGGAAGGAAGTAGTCCATTGGTGGATCCTAATTCCTTTACATTTTTACCACAAAATCCAGTAAAGATTGGGGATGTTTTACTATCTGTTCCTGAAGGAATGACAAATGGAGCAACGGTTATTTTCTTGACCTTCTTAGTCGGTGGATTTTTTCAAATTATTAACGATACCGGTACCATAGATCTTATGATTAATGGATCTATCAGTCGTTTAAAAGAAAAGGAATTATTAGTGATTCCTGTGATTATGATTATTATGGGAATTTTAGGAGCTATGGGGATTGTGGTAAATGCAGCTGTGGCATTTATTCCGATTGGAATTGCTTTGGCGAAAAAAATGAGGCTAGATCCAGTTTCTGGTGCAGCAATAATGTATCTAGGAACTTATGCAGGATTTGCAACTTCCCCTATGAGTCCTTTTTCCACATTACTTGGTCAGGAAATTGCTGGACTACCACCACTTTCAGGATTTACTTTTCGTACGATTGTAATGGCTTGTACAGTTTTAGCCACAGTTTTCTATGTATATCGTTATGCTAAAAAGGTTCAAGACCATCCAGAACTCTCTAAACAAGACGATTTTTCTTGGGAAGATTATGGAGAACGAGAATTGATTCACGAGAATTTTGGAATTCGTCATTTTTTAGTGTTAGCAATACTAATTGGTGGTTTTGTTATTTATGGCTATGGTGCTTATAAACTAAGCTGGGGTTTAAATCACTTATCAGCAATGATGATGGCAGTAGGAATTCTTGGAGGTATTGTAGGAGGAATGACTCCAAATAAAATGGCTCTATCTTTTATCGAAGGTGCAAAATCCATGGTTTATGGAGCTTTGGTGATAGGTTTTGCATCTGCTATAACATTGGTCCTAACAAAGGGGCAAGTGATTCATTCCATTATCTACTATTTAACCATTCCTCTAACAAAGGTGCCGCCGATTTTATCTTCCATTGGGATGTTCTTTGCAAACTTGATCTTTAATGTTGTGGTTCCTTCCGGTTCAGGGCAAGCTTATATTGTTATGCCTCTACTATCTCCAATGGCAGATGTTGTAGGCGTGGCGAGACAAATTGCAGTTTGTGCTTACCAATATGGTGACGGTATGAGTAATATTATTATCCCAACATCAGGAGTATTAATGGCAGTACTTGGAGTAGGAAAGATTCCATATGAAAAATGGGTTCGATTTGTAAGTCCTATCTTTGGTATTTGGGTAATCATTGGAACCATTGCCATGATAGTGGCCAATCTTATAGGTTTGTCATAAAAAGAGGGGAGCCCCTCTTTTTTGATACCTTATTTTCTAAAGAAGGACATCAATTTTTATTCCCAGAAAAGTACTTGTTTAATTGTAGGAATCATGGGTAAAATAATAGGTAGATAAAATTTAATAATAATATAAAAGAGTTTCCCTTGGGAGGCTCTTATCTTATGGTAGGAAAGGAGGATATTATGAAAAATAGAGAATTAGTAAAAAGAATTTCCCCTTATTTTTACAAATATAAATGGATTTTACTTTTAGATTTATTTTGTGCTGGACTAACAACAGCATCAGAAATGATACTTCCATTAATCTTACGATATATTACAAATACGGGAATGACAAATATGGCAGCTCTTAGTATGGGAGTAATTCTTCGTTTAGGAGTACTTTTTGCTATTATTAAGGTTATTGATATTACTGCTGGTTACTATATGACAAGTATCGGTCATATAATGGGGGCAAGAATAGAAACGGATATGCGAAGTGATGTATATAATCATCTACAAACTTTGTCAGACTCTTTCTATAATGAAACAAAAATTGGTCAAATTATGAGTCGAATTACCAATGATTTATTTGACATTACAGAATTTGCACACCATTGTCCAGAAGAGTATTTTATTGGTGGACTAAAAATACTTATATCCTTTCTCATTTTAGCGAATATTAATCTTACTCTTACGATATTAATTTATATGATGATTCCCATTATGATTTTCTTTGCGTCCCACTATAACAAAAAGATGCGACAAGCTCAAAAGTACCAGAGAATGCATATTGGAGATTTAAACTCTGCGATAGAAGATTCCTTATTGGGAATACGAGTGGTAAAGTCTTTCGCCAATGAAAATTATGAAATTGAAAAATTTGAAGGGGAAAACTATAAATTTCTTGATATTAAAAAATTATATTATCGATCCATGGCTGGGTTTACAACGGTGACAAAAATCTTTGATGGTATTATGTACTTTGTTGTTATCCTTGGTGGGGGTGGATTTATGCTCACAGGAAGAATCCAACCAGGTGATTTAATTGTATATGTAATGTATGTAACATCTATGCTTGCCACAGTTAAACGAATCGTGGAATTTACAGAACAATTCCAAAAAGGAATGACAGGTATTGAAAGATTTACAGAAATTATGGACACGGAAAGTGAAATTAAGGAAAAAGAAGATGCTACGATTCTTGAAACTATCAGGGGAGATATTGATTTTAATCATGTGGATTTCCGATATGGTAAAGATGAAGATCTTATATTAAAAGATTTTGACATTCATATTAAAGAAGGAGAAAATGTAGCTTTAGTAGGTCCTTCTGGTAGTGGAAAGACTACTGTATGTGCTTTAATTCCAAGATTTTATGATGTTGAAAAAGGCTCTGTTTGTGTAGATGGACATGATGTTAGAGATTTGGATCTTCATAGTTTAAGAGATCATATTGGAATCGTCCAACAAGATGTGTATCTATTTTCTGGAACCATTGAAGAAAATATACGTTATGGGAAATCAGAAGCTAGTCACGAAGATGTGGTACGGGCTGCAAAATTAGCTGGAGCTCTAGAATTTATAGAATTATTGCCAGATGGATTACAAACCTATGTAGGAGAAAGAGGGGTAAAACTTTCCGGTGGACAAAAACAAAGAATCTCCATTGCAAGAGTCTTTCTAAAGAATCCACCGATTTTAATCTTAGATGAAGCCACTTCTGCCTTAGATAATCAAAGTGAAATTGTTATCCAAAATTCATTAGAAGAATTATCGAAGGGAAGAACCACATTAACCATTGCCCATAGACTAACGACCATTCAATCAGCAGATCGGATTTTGGTAATGACAGAAAATGGAATCATTGAAGAAGGTTCTCATAAAGAATTAATGAAAAAACGAGGAGAATACTTTAAACTATATACGAAAAATGGACGGAATATTGAAAGTATTGGCGCATGAAAAACCCGGAGGGGGAACCTCCGGGATTTTTTGTCTATCTTCCATCATTTGCATGAAAGGAGAGGCGGAAAAAGACAAATACATATTTTCCAAGGATTTTAATCCTTGCATCGTGATTATAGAGCATGCCTAACCTTAGGTTAGGAAAGTAAGAAATATTGAGAGGTATTCTCAAAATCTTACTGTATATATTGTAACTCATAAAAAAATAAAAAAACTCAAAATCTTGTCATATTTTATTATAAAATTCCACAGTTTTATTATTTTTCATTTCTATAAAAGCGAGTGATGTATTCATCATAGCCCATCTCCCGATC
The DNA here is from genome assembly GCA_030537855.1 of Tissierellia bacterium. Lineage (GTDB taxonomy): Bacteria > Bacillota > Clostridia > Tissierellales > Peptoniphilaceae > JAUNVD01. Next base: position 38,078 of record JAUNVD010000006.1, read on the forward strand.
ACGATAGGTTCCATCAGGAAAAATTTCAATGATTCGATTAGCAATAGTATCAATAAATTGGTGATCTTTTGAAGTAAATAATATGGAGCCCTTAAAACTAACGAGACCATTATTTACAGCAGTAATACTTTCCAAGTCTAAATGATTGGTAGGTTGGTCAAACAGTAGAACATTAGCAGGGGTTAACATCATTTTTGAAAACATCATGCGAACACGTTCTCCACCAGATAAAACAGAAGCCTTTTTTAATGCTTCATCTCCAGAAAAAAGCATTTTTCCTAAAAACCCTCGTAGATAAATTTCACTTTGTTCTTCTGAATATTGTCGTAGCCAATCTACAAGATTTAAGTCAATGCCATCAAAAAATTCTCCATTATCCTTAGGAAAATAAGTATGGGTAATGGTTTGGCCCCATTTATAGGAACCGGAGTCTGGTTCTTTTTTTCCTTCTAGAATTTCGAATAAGGCAGTAATGGCCAATTCATTTCCAATAAAAGCAATCTTATCATTTCGATTTACACGAAATGTTAAATCCTTCAACAAAGGACCTTCTGCTCCCATAGATTGGAGTCCTTCTATATTTAAAATTTCATTTCCAGGCTCTCGACTTAAAGTAAATCCAACAAAGGGATATCTTCTAGAAGATGGTTTAATATCATCAAGGGTAATATTGTCCAATAACTTTTTACGACTAGTGGCTTGACGTGATTTACTTTTATTGGCAGAAAATCGAGCAATAAAATTTTGTAGTTCCTTTATCTTTTCTTCTTTCTTCTTATTTTGCTCCTTAGCCATTTTTAAAGCTAATTGGGAAGATTCATACCAAAAATCATAGTTACCCACAAAAAGATTGATCTTCCCAAAATCTATATCCACCATATGGGTACATACTTCATTTAAAAAATAGCGATCATGACTAACCACAATAACAATCCCAGGAAAATCCCTTAAAAAATCTTCTAACCAAAGGATAGCCTTTAAATCTAAACCATTGGTAGGCTCATCTAATAACAAAATATCAGGATTTCCAAATAGTGCTTGAGCCAACAGAACCTTAATCTTTTCCCCTTCTTCTAGATCTGCCATAAAATAATTATGTTTTTCCGTTGGAATATCCAAACCTTGGAGTAGATAAGCAGCATCAGCTTCTGCTTCCCAACCTCCAAGTTCTGCAAAAAGCCCTTCCAGTTCAGCAGCTCGAATTCCGTCTTCTTCGTTAAAATCAGGCTTAGCATATAGGGCATCTTTTTCTTTCATAATTTCCACTAGCTTTTCATTACCAAGTAGAACAGTATCTAAAACTGTTTCCTCATCATAAGCATAATGATCTTGGTGTAATTTACTCATACGATTATTTTTAGTCATAGAAACCCGACCAGTAGAAGGTTCCTTTTCTCCAGATAAAATTTTTAAAAATGTAGACTTCCCTGCACCATTTGCTCCTATAATTCCATAACAATTCCCAGGACTAAACACAAGGTCCACTTCGTCAAATAAGGTTTTATCAGGGAAGATTACAGATACATCTTGAACTTGTAACATTCTACGCCCTCTTTCTTACATTTAATATTAAAAACTTAAATAAGTGTACTAATATTTCAGAAGAATGTCAATATAAAGTCAAAATCAAAGGATTTTAAGACTTGATTAATGTAGAAAATTCTAGGGTAAAAATAAACTATATATGATACTGAAAAATACATAGAAAAAGAGGTGGAATATGAATAAGAAATATATATCCTTACTATTGGCATTGATATTATTTGTTACTTCCTGTGTTTTTGCAGAAGGAAATGAAGAAAAGGAAGTTGTACGATTGAAAAAACTATTTTCTATTGACGATTCCTTTGACCAATTTGATGTGGAAAAACAAAGTTCAGAACTTGGAGAAATGACAGGGTATCATTGGTATAATAATGGCCCTGGTGGAACAAATATAGATATCCTTGTAGATGATAAGGGAGAAATACGAAGTTACCGTAAATATACGGAAGAGGAAAATAAAAAACTTTATGACCCTCAAGGTCTCGAAGAAGTTGCCGATAAATACTTGAAAGAAATTTATCCAAAGGGAGCAAAAGAATATATTCGAGACGATAAAGCCAGCTATTTTGAAAAATCAGGTCAAGGAAGGTTTTATTATCAAAGAAAGGTCAATGATCTTGTGGTATTAGGAGATACCATAGAAATTAACATTAATATGGCCAACAAGGAATTGATTGGATTTGAAAGAAGTCTAGAAATCCCCACTATATCAGCTAAGGACTTTCCAAAAGCCGACAAGTCCTTAACGGAAAAGGGGAAACAATTATTTGAAAAAGAATTGGGACTGGTAAAGGGATTTCAAATTTTTAGTAAGGGAAAGGGTCTTTATGATGAAATCCCTTATTATGCCATGTTAAACGAAAATAAACTTATTGACTTAAAACAAGAAAAAGTTATACGTCGTCAAGAGGATTTCTTACAAGAGGAAGCCAAAGAGGTGGCAGCCGATGGACTTAGTCTTGTGGAGCAAAAGGGAATAGATAAGGTCAAAGACGTGATATCCAAAGAAGAAGCAGAAAAAAGAATTCAAGAGTTTTTCCCTTTAAAAGGATTTAAATTAGAACGTTCTTTTTTATCTAAATATGGAGAAGACCATATTTGGAGAATGGAGTATATGGGAGAAAAGGATGAAGGACAATGGGCAAGCTTTGCCATTCATGGAAAGACTAAAGCTTTAACTCATTTATCCATTCCAACTAAAAATGATGAGAAACAAGACCCTTCAGGCACTCCAAAGGTGGATCTTTCCAAAGAAGTAAAAGATTTTGTGGACAAGGCGGAAAAAGGATTGGAAGATCATTTAGACTTTGGGAAAAAAGAAATAGAAGGTAGTCTAGTACAATTCATTCATATTCCTAGAAAAGAAGGAGAATTTTACTACTTTGGGGACGGGGTATCTTTAAATATCCATGAAAAGACCAAAGAAATTCAATACTACAATAAAGAATTTACCCCCTATATGGCAAAAGCACCGAAAAAAGATATTGGATTAGAAAAAGCCAAAGAAATCGCCTATAAAGAAGGAAAGCTTTCCACCATGTATATGTATGTGGATAAAAAGCCGATTTTAGTCTTTGGGTTGGAAAATCCAGTACGTGTTCATATGGAAACAGGAAAAGTAGAAGGTAATAGTGGAAGTCAAAAGAGTTTTATTTACAGAGATTTGAAAGATTCTAAATATCCAAAAGAAATTGAAATCCTAGGTCGTTATGGCATTGGATTTTCTGGAGACACTTGGGATTCCAAAAAGGCCATAACGGAAAAAGACTTATTAACCCTTTACAACCAAGCACTTTATGATGGGGGAAGGGATCTAGAAGATATGATTCGAATCTTTGAAAAACTTACCGGAGAAAAATACTCCTCGGATAAAGAAGTTAGCACCTTTTATGGAACAAAAATAAGTTTTAAACTCAATGGATTTAAAGGCCTAGATCAGATGAAAGATGTTTTTAATCCAAAATTATTTAAAGACAGTGGAAAACATAATGACCAAGAAAAAGCTTATTTATATTCTGCTTACGCCATGGGACTTCTAGACCGAGAAGGAGAATTAAAAGGTCATGATCCTATGACCAGAGATGATTTAGCCCATATGATTTATCAAATCTTAAACTTTAAAACAGAAGAATTTTATTAAAGAGAAGCCGGAGATAGATTCTTCGGCTTTTTAAATTCTTAGATATATTTTTGTGATAATATAAAATTGTAAGCAAAAAGTAACCCATTTAGCCCTCAAATGGTATATAATACAATAAGTTAATTATTTAAGAAAGCATCTAGGAGGAAGGTATGGATAAAGATAAGAGAAGGGAAGAGCGACTACGTAGAATACGACGTAGAAAAGCAATCCAAAAAAAGAAACGTCGTCGATTATTGGCATTTATACTTTTAATTTTAATCGTATATTTTGGTATTCGTGGAGCCATAAAGTTATTTACTAGAAATACTTTTTCTCTGAAGGGTGCATCGGAAGTTCAATGGTATATTGACCAAAGAAGACGAGAAGAACGTGGAGAAGGAGACCGAACCGATGTAAAGTATCGAGGAGAAAATGATATTGTTCATATTGTAAAGGACAAGATGACAGGATTTGATTCTTCACTAGTAAAAGGCTCTAATCATATTCGACGGGCAAAGGGATATGCTTATGATACGAAATTTGTTCGGGAAGTTATCACTGGTGAAAAACCTTATACAGGGGAAAAAATTGCATTTTTAACCTTTGATGACGGTCCAAACCAAACAATAACACCACAAATCCTAGACACCTTAAAGAAAAACAAAGTGCATGGTACATTCTTTGTTGTTGGGAAAAGTTTAACGGAAAAAAATAAAGATGTATTGCAAAGAGAATTGATGGAAGGTCATTCTATAGCTATGCATAGTGTAACTCACGATTATAAAAAGATGTATCCAGGAAGAGTTGGAAATACCAATCGTATTGGTTATGAAGCCCAAGAAACTCAAAGGCTATTACAAGAGCTCTTAGGAAAAGACTTTAAATCAGGAGTATGGAGATACCCTGGAGGTCATATGTCTTGGCAAGGTTTGGAAGACGGACCGGATCAAGCAGTAAAAGATGCTGGCGCTGAATGGATTGACTGGAACTGTCTTACTGGAGATGCAGAACCAAAAAGAGTGCGTCCTACCACTGTAGAGGGAGTGGTTGCATTTTTAGATAAATCTTTAAAAGCAGCTAATCATCCAGAAATGGCAGTTGTCCTTATGCATGATGCAGAAAGCAAGCAACTTACAGCAGATTCTCTTGATAGTATTATAAAATATTTTAGAGACGAAGGATATAAATTTGGAATATTAAAATAAACAAGAAATGAGGAAGCCATATGTAAGCTTCCTCATTTTTTAAATATTTTAAACTATAGTAGTGATTATTTTTATGTCCAAATATAGAAGAACACTGACATAAGAATACCTACATAAAGCAAGACTATTACACAGTATCCCATAATATCTTTGGCATCAAGTTTAGCTATACCTAGTGCAGGTAGTGCCCAGAAAGGTTGGATCATATTGGTCCAAGCATCTCCCCATGCAATGGCCATACTTGTAATAGCAGGATCTACTCCTAGTTTCATTCCAGCAGGCATCATAATTGGACCTTGAACAGCCCATTGTCCTCCACCTGATGGGACGAAGATATTTATTAATCCTGCAGCCCAAAAGGTAAAAGTTGGGAAAGATTTTTGAGTGGAAATATTTAGGAAGAAATTAGTAATTTCTGTTCCCAAACTAACTCCTTGTGCATTTAAGCCAGTCATAAGACCCATAATTCCTGCATAGAACGGGAATTGTAATATAATTCCCCCTGCTCCTACAATTGCTTCGTTGATTGCTTTTACATAGCGAATGGGAGTTTGATGGAATAAAATACCTAAAGTCAAGAAGATTAAGTTTACAATATTAAGATTTAGGTCTAAACCATTTTCCATAAAATGACGTACTAAAAAGATACCAGCAAGAGCTACAACAAATCCACTTAAAATTCTAGAATGTTCTAACTTTTGAGCAGGAGTTTCTTTTACCATATTTTCAGGTTCATCTTCCATTACTTCTTCCATTTCAAGTAATTTTGGGTCTACTGTAACTACTTTATCTGGATCTGGATGCATGGCTCGGTTTATTAAAGGTAAAGTTAAGATAATAAACCAAGAAATAACTAGATTTTGCCATGAGAAAAGAGTTTCCCCTACAGGAATAACAGTAGTTAAAGCTCCTTGTGTAACTTTCGCAATTTCTTCTGCATCACTTGCTAAAGTTAAAGGAACGGAACCGGAAATCCCTGCATGCCAAACGACAAAACCAGAATATGCAGAGGCAATTAAAAGACGATAGTCAACACCTTTAATTCTTTTTGCTAATTCCTTGGCAAGTAAAGCACCAACAATAAGACCAAATCCCCAGTTTAACCAACAAGCAATGGCTGAAACAAAGGAAACCAACATAATAGCTTGAGTTGGAGTTTTTGCAATTTTTGCAAGTCTTATCAGTAAATTCTTTACAGGTTTAGAACTTGCTAAAGCATTACCAAGAACAAGTACCAATGCCATTTGCATGGTGAAAGGTAGTAAAGACCAAACTCCATTTCCCCAATGTTCCACAAGTTGTAATACAGACTGACCTGTTGTTATTAATGACAAAACAAAGGTTAAAATAGTTAGTAAAATAGCAAAAATAAATGCATCAGGTAATAATCTTTGTACCAAGGCCACACAGCCTGAGGTAAATTTTTTAAACATAACTTTCCTCCTTCTGATAAAAAATTCTTGACTCACCCTTATTATATCTCAAGGATTAGAAATAAAACATAGGATAACGCTTTTTCTTTTGTTTAAATTTTAAACGATATTTCAAACACGTGATGCGATAAACATTATAATTCCTAACTTTATAAAAAAGCAATATAAAAATTTTATTGAAAAAAGATTTTAGAAGAAAAATTTATAACTATCAAAAAGTAATCATAAGATAATAAAAAATTATCAAATGAGAAGGATACTTCTATTGCATGATATAATATCTGTGACAATATACTATTTTTCGAAATCTAAATCATTGTATAAAATAAATAAAGTCTTTAGAATGATTTTACTTACTTTTATTAAATATTTCAGATATGTTTTCATAATAATAGCAATTTTTATATGAAAGATACCTATGTGTAAAGGTTCTTATTTCTTTCAGTATTTTGGAATAAAGGTGACTGGATAAATTCTTTTATTTATGGAATATTAATGGAAGATTTGAGAGATGAATAGAAGGTTGTTTAAGTAAGTTGAATCATTGGATGTACGATTACTTTTTGAATTCTTCTAATGTATCCTAATTTTAAAGACGATACTATTTAAAACACCTACCGGAAGAAGAGTAGTTTTTTTGTAGAATCTTAATAAAGAATCTTGATTTTATCGTAATTTTTTTAACGAAAGAATTTTCTCTTTCTTTTATAATAAAAAAGAGGAGGGATTTTATGAAAAGGAATCAAGAACATTTGCCGGTTTTAGGATATGGGCCATATTTTATTATATCTATGGTTGTGGTTACTGGAATATTTTATTTTAGTATTAAATCTGGAGTTTTTGAAAGTTTATACATAGATAGTCTTTTGTTGTCACTTTTGGGGATGGTTCTAATTTTATTAGGTCTTATTATGTATACTCTTTCTTTAGTAAAGTCTAGAATTGGAACAAAAATTAAAGAAAATAAACTGGTCACCAATGGAATTTATGGTTATGTACGAAATCCCATTTATTCCGGCTTTCTTTATGTTTTTTCAGGGTTCTTATTATTACAAAAAAATCTTATTGCATTGGTACCGCCTTTTCTATTTTGGATAGCTTTAACATTATTTATCAAAAAAACAGAGGAAAAATGGCTTATTCGAACATTTGGAAAGGAATATATTAATTATATGAAAAAAGTGAATCGATGTATCTTATGGTTTCCAAAAAAATAAAGGGAGTTCTCACTCTCTTTATTTTTTAATTTGATATAGGGCAACTTTTCCACTTAACTTTCGAACTTTAGGTAATTTGCTAGCTATAGCCATAATTTTCATTTTTAAATGCATACGATCTGCTAGGTGGATAAAATCCAAAAGTTGATACTGAGCATTCATCCTTTCCACCTCTTTAGGATCATCTTCTCCCCATTGAAAGAGGGTGTCTGATTTGGTAAGTTTTTTCATTAATTTAGGATCCCGAAGGACTTCTTCTGCACATAAATCAAAAAGTACATAGGCCCCAGGGAATCTTTCTGCTAAATAATCCAATACGAATTGTGCTTCTTCCTTTTTAAAAAATTGTAGTACCCCTTCTATAATAATAAGTACAGGACGGCTCTCCTCTTTGACTTTATTTATCCATTCCTTTTCCAAAATACTTCCCTTTATGGACAATACACGGTCATGGTGTGGAATTAGTTCTTCACGAATATCCATAACCCTTGGAAGATCCACATCATACCATAGTATTTTTTGATTATCTACTCGATAAAAACGGGTGTCCAACCCGGCGCCTAAATTGATAATCAAAGTATTGGGATGTTCCTTAATAAAGGGAAGGGATACATTCATCAAATGTGGCACAACGAACAATAGTACCTATCATGGCACGATAATCGAAGTCTCCCTTGATATAGGGACGGACTTTGCTATAAATTTCTTCAGCCATAGAATCTTTAAATAAGGGTTTCTTTTCTTTGGATTCTTGGGCCCTTGCAGCTAAGGTAATTAACATACTTTCCTCTACACCTACTAAATGAGAAGTTTTTTGTTCTATGTGGTTCATCATACACTCCTTTCTTTTTCATCGTATCTTCTATTTTTATTAAATAATAATTGATAAGCATTGTCAAGACACTCACCTGGAAAACTCATTTCTTTGAAAATTTTTAAGATTATTGAAAAAGGGGTAAAGGGAGTATAAAGATATGATTAGAGAAAGGATGGATATGAAAGGAATTATTATTTATTCAAGTAGTACGGGAAATACAAAGAGAATGGCAGAATATATTGGAAATATCATTGGGGAACAATATGAGCTAGATGTTTTCCATGTGGAAGATAGCCCAAAGATCGATTCCTATGATTTTATTTTATTAGGAGGTTGGATTAATAAGGGGCATATAGATAGTAAAGCAAAAAAGGCCTGGAAGAAAATAAAAGACAAGCCCCTTGGTCTTTTTGCCACTTTAGGAGCCGATCCTAATTCGGAACATGGCCAAGATATGAAAAAGGTGTTGGAAAATTTAGTAAAAGATCATACTTCCTTAGGGGTTTATTTATGTAGAGGGACTATTGATCCAAAACTTATAAAACATTTAGAAGGTTTCTCAGGAAAAGTTATCCCAAAAGGACTTCGAGAAAAGATTATTGAATCGGGACGAAAGGCAAGTGAGGCAACGGAAGAAGAATTAGAAGAGGCAGCAAGGTATTTTCTTAAAAATATTAAGGAACTAGATGAAAGTCCTCCAAAGGATTATGAATAAAACCTTGGCAGGGAAAATCTTGACATGAAAGAAGCTTTTAGCTATACTCCTTATGACATAATATATGAATTGGAGGAAGTGGATTTGAATCAGAATATAAAATCTATTGGGAAAGGAATATTATTTTTTCTTCTTTGGGCCATTGGGATAGCTCTAGTACCAATTCCTGAAACAAAAATCCCTGTTTTTTGGAGATTATGGGCAGAAGGAATTCCTTTCGTTATCACCCTACTAATAACTGGTGTTTTTCTAAAATTTGACTTCTATGATTTAAGATTAATTCCTACAAGGAATTTTGGTAAAAATATAGGAATCGGTGTTCTAACTGGATTTTTATGGATAGGCCTTGCTATTGTTGGAATCTATATTTTAGGAGGACTTCGACTTGGAGAAAAAGAGATTGTTTCAAATCTTTATCTTTGGTTTTTTGCCTTATTTTTAAATACGATTATGCAGGAAGTTTTGGTTCGAGGATATATATATCAAAGTTTAAAATATCAAAGTAAGAAAATAGCCATTGTTTTTACCACTCTTTTATTTACCTTTTTACACGGCGGTGCTTTTGAGGCAGGTTTCATTCCTGTTTTAAATGTGGTAACGATGAGTTTATTTATGACAGCTGTTTTAGAATATACAAATTCTCTTTGGCCTCCTATTATCATTCACTATATATGGAATGGAGTAGGAGCTTTGATTTATGGGGGAGTATCTTTAGCCGAGGATTATCCTAGTTTGTACCAAATGGAATTTTTAGGAAGTCCTATCATATCTGGAGGTGCTGTAAAAATAGAAGGGAGTATTGTAGTCTTATTTTTAAATATACTATTTCTTCTTATTTTCTCCTACCTTACTAAAAAAAGTAGAAACAAAAATAGAATGTAAAATAATTTTATATCTTTAAAGGACTTCGATGGTATTTTTTTGAAGATATAGGAATGATTAAGACCCTAATGTTGGGTCTTTTTATTATGAAGAATCGATGAATTTTTAAGAAATATTCATTACATGTAAAATATAATTCTTTTCTTTTGGGAAAAGCTGTGATATGATGAGACCCTATGAAAAGAGGTACTATGAATATAAAAGAAATCATTAAAGATCCCCGTCTTATCCACGGGATTGAAGCAAAAGGATATAAAGATTTTACACCGATTCAAGAAGAGATAATTCCCATGATTCAAGAAGGTGTAGATGTAATAGGACAGTCACAAACAGGTACAGGGAAAACAGCTGCTTTTGCCATTCCTTTGATTGAAAAGATTGATGAGAACCTGGGAAAACCTCAAGTTCTTGTAGTAACTCCCACTAGGGAATTGGCTCTTCAAGTGGCAAGTGAATTTAAATCTCTTGCAAAATATCATAAAAAGATAAAGGCAATAGCAATATATGGGGGAGACCCTATTCAAGGGCAAATCAAAGGATTAAAGGCAGGAGCTCAAATTATTGTAGGTACTCCTGGAAGACTTATGGACCATATGCGAAGAAGAACTCTTCGATTTGACCATATCCACTCTGTAGTAGTGGACGAAGCAGATGAAATGTTACGTATGGGTTTTCGAGAAGATATCGAAAATATCTTTAGCGCCTTAGAAGATTCCACCCAAAGACTTCTTTTTTCTGCGACGATGCCAAAACCTATTTTAATGATTACAGATCGATACTTATCTAATGCAAAATATGTAAAGATAAAATCAGATTCTGTAGTTACAGATACTATCGACCAAAAAGTGGTCACCATTCGAAGTAATGACAAGAAAGATGCTCTATATCGGATATTAGAAACAAAAAATCCTAAAAGAGGACTTATTTTTTGTAATACAAAGAGAATGGTGGATGAGATTACCAAGGAATTAAATAATAAGAGGTTTCCAGCAGATCATATCCATGGAGATATGAAACAATCCCAAAGAATTAAGGTCCTAAAACAATTTAATGATGGGAAATTACAATATCTTGTGGCTACAGACGTTGCTGCAAGGGGTTTAGATATCCAAAGTGTGGATTTAGTTGTAAATTATGATTTACCCCAATTGGAAGAATACTATGTTCATCGAATTGGACGTAGTGGGCGAGCAGGAGAACTTGGAGAATCTATTTCTTTAGTCACACATCGAGATCGAGATAAGTTTAGGGACATTGAATCCTATATGGATAAAAGAGTGGAGCATGTCCAAGTGCCTTCCATTCAAACCATGAATCAGTCTAAGATTGACGCTTTTGTCAAAGAATTGGTTGACGATATTGACGATAAAAATTTAGAAGATTATTGTGGAATTATAGACCGTATGGAAGATATGGGCTATTCCACAAGAAAAATTGCAGCGGCTCTTTTAGCTAAGAACTTAGTAGTTCAACAGAAAAAGGAGAGGGATATTAATGATCCTTCTATCTTCAAAAAGAGTAAACGTAGAAAACCAAAAGGGAAAAAATATAATAATAAGGGTAAAAAGCGTCGTAAGAGATATTAATTCCTTTGAAAACATCTACATGGTAGGTGTTTTTTTGTTTGGGAAAAGATTGAGTTTATAGGAAATCAAAATATTTATTAATATTGTACTACTTTTCCAATCTTTTCTATTTCAGCTCATGAAAGAGATTGTATCAGTTTTTACATCCATGGTTTCTTATTATTGGATTTTCAAATAATTTTCGAACAAATACCAAAAGATTAAGTCCTATCTGAAAGTCGATGGACTAGAAATTTATATCCAAAAATTTATTATATAGCTAGGAATCTTTTTTCCTTTCCTATGACTACCAAGAACTTAAATTTGAAAATGATTAATATTTTATCCTCCCTATGGTATAAGATAAATAATCCTATTTGGAACAATTTTGTAACTCCACAAACCACGAGCAAAGATTTCTCTTACTAGGAGAAATCTTATGGAAGAATCCTTGATAGAAGAAAAAGTTAGGAACTTTAATATTCAATCCATTGTAATTGTTACAGAAACAGACTCTTGGAGTTGTTAAAGTATATGGGATGAAAAATAAATATGTAAACCTTTAATGGTAATTTTTTTAAGAAAGTAGTAGTGAAAAGGCTTAGTAAAGATGTTATTGAAATTCATATATTAGTACTTGTAGGAGATATTTTCATCACAGCCATTCCTTTCCTTAGACAGGGGATACAATTTTTCTTTAAAATTGTATCCTCTAATTTCAGTTAATCCTTGTAAAGGAAGAAAAACCGTCACTATTTTATAATAGTGGCGATTTATCTTCCTTGATATGTCCATAATCTCCAGTTTCTAAATAATTTTTCAAGTAGAGATTATCTTCTTTCATATCATTTAAAATTAAATTCCAATTAGCTTTTTTACGATTGAATACATCAAATAATAAAAAGTTTACAAGTTTTCCCCAAAAAGTATTCGGTTTTCCAAATTTTTCAATATGGGTAAAGATACATCCATTTGGACTTGATGTACCAATAAAGTTAATTTGGGCTAACCTACCAGGAGTTTCCAATAGAATAGAAAAAGATTTTTCGTCTTTTTCTATTTTTCTTATTTTTCCTATCACATTGTAAGTTACTCCATCGATCTCTTCTATAAATTGTATTTTTGTTCCAATAGCAAATTCTCCATTCTTTTTAAAGCCTTTATGATAAGGACTCCATTCATTAAAGTTTTCTTCTAACTGGAGAAGCCATTGGTATAGACGATCAACAGGAACTCTAATCTCAATAGAGTCTTTTAATATAACCATAGCACCACCTTTTATCCTATTTTAAGATGCACCATTTTTACCATATTAAATATATCAGAAATTTTCATTTTCACTTTTGTAGAATTTTTTATTTCTGACTTGAAATTTGCATGACTATAGTACTTTTCATTTTTGATAAGTTGTATGGGCACTTTACATTTTGAAATCAAGTCTTTCGGATCATCCACGGAAAAATACATAAGGGCATCTTCACGTCCCATTTTTTTCATATACTTTCGACTTTGTTTGATTCCAAAAGAAGATACTGCATCGAAAACAAGCTCAACTGGAGTAACGGCCTCTAAGCTATTGATAAATTCAATTACTTTTTCCTCTTGAAAATAATGAAAGAGACCAGCGGCAATTAATAAAATTGGTTCTGTTGAATGTTCTCTTACTTTTTCCATCCAAGTGGTATCGAAAATTGAGTAGGGTAAGAACCAATCATTTTGTTCTTCTGGGAAAAATTTTTTTCTAAGATTTAACACATTTTCAAAATCCAACTCAAACCAATATGCCAATCCATTATTATTTCGCTGATAAAGTGATTCTAAACCACAACCTAAGTTTACAATACTTCCTTTTGGATTTCTCTTTAAAAAATCTTGAATGTATCGATCCATATTTTTGGAACGCATAGCACTTGCCAAATGGGTATACTCTTCTTGCTGTAAAGACTTTTCAAAGTATTCTGGATATTTTTCATATATATGAAGTGCCACTTCATCATAAAAAAAATGAGGGCTATACTTTGAACTATAAATCCTTCCAGCCATAGGAACATAAAGTGTTTCGGAAACATTTGTTAATCCATCCATCAAATCACCTCTTTATAAATGGTCTAAGGTATGTAATACTTTCTGGCAAAATTCTTCTGGTGCTTTTAAAGTATCCAAGGTGTATTTACAAATGTATGTTGTAAGTTCTTTTTCATCTTTAAAGATAGATTTATTAGAAAACACAAAATCATAGATAAACTCTCCTATTCCACCTGTAATATATCGTGACATCCTTTGTATATGTTCAGACGAAATCCAAGGAGCACTCTTTAACATAATTTCCCAAAGGGGAATCATTTTTTTCATAATTCTATCTTGCAAATCTAAGATAAAGAAACGATTATCTAAGGATGGTCCTCTATGAATAGCCAACCGACTCTCTTCTAAAGTTTTCATGAATATTTCAATTCCTTGATTTATTTTCACCTCGAAGGATATGGTATCATCTTTCACAAGGGACTCTAAGTCTAAAATATAATGTTCAATATAATTTTCCATGACTTTATGGTAAATATCCTCTTTCGATTTGAAATAATAATAAAAAACACTAGGGGATAGAGAGCGGTCATTCACCTTGTCCAATATATCTTTAACAGATGTATGATAATATCCTTTAGAGAAAAAGAGATGCTGAGCGGCATTTATAAATTCTTTTTGGCGTATACTTGAATTCTTTTTTGGTCTAGCCATACTTCCTCCTACTAGTTTATAGAACGTTATTCTATAAACTAAATATATCATAAATAAAGATAATTGTAAATAAATGCAAAAAAAGGAGTCCTTAGACTCCTTCGATTATCCACTTTGTTTTACTAGTTGTAAAAGTATATCCACTTGTTCTTCGGTTCCTAGTACTATTAAAACATCTCCTTCTTTTATCGTATAATCTCCAGAAGGATTAAAGTTCATAGTATCGGAATACTCTTCTTTTACTGCCAAGACAATAAGACCTGTTTTTTTCGGAATTTCTACGTCACGAAGTTTTTTCTCAATCATATGACTATATTGAGGAACTTCCACTTCTTCTAAGTCTAAAGCCACATTCCCCACTCTTGTGATAACATCTAGGAAGGAAATAATTTGTGGGCGCATCATCATTCCTGCCATACGTTTCCCCCCAATTTCACTAATGGAAATAGTATTATCAGCTCCTACTTTACAAAGTTTTTCGTGAGAACCAGGGGCGATGGAACTAGCAATAATATATAATTTAGGAGAAAGTTCTCGAGCTGTTAAGACAATCATAATATTTTCCATATCAGAAGGTAGGTTTGCTAAGAGACCTTTTGCTTTTTCTATTCTTGCTAATTTTAGTACCTCTTCAGATGTTGGATCACCACAGATTACCAAGATTCCCTTTTCTTTTAAGTAATGGCAACGTTCTTCATTATGATCAATAACCACAAATGGTGCCTCATGTCGAATAAAATCATTTATAATTGCTTTTCCAGATTCATTAGCTCCACATAGAATATAATGATTTTGTAATGCTTTAATGGCTCCTTCCATTTTACGATCCCTCCATATATCTTGTATTCGTCCATCAATAAACATAACTAGAACTGTGGTAAAGGTATAACCAACAGTACCTACTCCAAGAAATATTAAAAAAATAGAAAATATTTGAGCAGCTTCTGTCATCATGGTTACTTCTTTATATCCAACGGTGGAGATGGTGATAACTGTCATATATAATGCTGAAATAAAAGGGATTTTTAAAAGTAGCATATAGCCAAGGGTTCCAGCTACCAACAAGCCGCAAAATAAAACTAAAATAATCTTCAATTTTTTACGATCTTCCATTTTTATCTCCTTTTGATTCTTATTATGTTCTAAAAAAATTCCAGAATTTCTTGAAAGAAAGATTATTCTTATTATACAATACTATAAAGTACTTGTCTTTAGTTTGGAAAAGTTTTTGAGAGTTTCAGAAAAATCTTGGAGGTGAACCTTTGAAGTATAAAAAGAGAAGTTTTGTTAATATTGTATTTTTGGCGATTACTTTGTTGTTTAATGGGTTAGGTGCTTTCGGAATTATTAATGGAATGAGCCAACAAAAGGTATCTGCAAAATACCCAACGTTTATAACTCCAGCAGGCTTTACTTTTAGTATATGGTCTGTTATTTATATTCTTCTTTTCGCTTCTGTTCTTGTTCTTTATTGGAAGAGAAATGAAGATTATTATAAAAAATTTTTAGATAAAGGAAGTTTATTATTTTGGATTTCTTGTATTTTAAATATTTTATGGGTCATTGTATTTTCCTTTGAAATGATTGGGATTTCTTTTATCCTTATTTTTCTTTTTTTAATAACCTTACTTTTTATTTTACGAACTTTGTATAAGTTTAGAAGTGATAATTCTTGGCTTTTGCCTATTACCTTTGGTATCTATGGGGGATGGGTTTTTATTGCAACGATTGTAAATGGGGCAGCGTATTTAGAATCTATTGATTTTCAAAGATTTGGAATGAGTCAGGAGATTTTTTATTCCATTCTATTAATTGCTACTATCTTTTTGGCAATCCTTGTACAAGGGTATCACAAAAATGCTATCTTTCTATTACCAATGGTGTGGGCTTTTTATGGAATTTATAAGGCTTTAGGTCCTATATCTTCCCATAAAGTTATTCATATGATCTTAATTGGTGGCATGATTATATTTTTATTATTTATAGGTAAGGTTTTCCATAAAAATAAATATAAAATATATCCTAAGGTTTTCAAACCTATTTTAAAATAAGATTGGCTACGTTGGTAGCCACTTTTTATTTAGGTTGAGTTAAGAATTATTTACATATTGGCTCAAAATTGTTATAATTTAATTAATAAGATGAAGAGCGAAAAGAATAAAAATGGAGGTGTATGATGAAAAAATTATTGGTTTTTATACTTATTTTAGGTTTATTCCTACCAAGTATATCCTTTGGTGCCATCATTATTGATGAAGATGACGAACCTTGTTTAGCTAAAGATTGTACCATTGATATATACTATAGAGATTTGGCTGGTAGGGATATTCATTCAGCAAAACATGTGAAAGGTTGCTCCGGGGAAACCTTAAATATTCAAGAATATATTATAGATATTGCAACATTTAAATATCATCATTCGGATCCAAGTTCTGTTACATTTGAGAGGGGCAGGACTCCTATGGTAGTGATTGTTTATGAAAAGGACTATAAGCCACAACCTGATCCAAGTCCAACGCCAAACCCGACTCCTAACCCAACACCGAATCCCAGCCCTGACCCAAATCCCAATCCAAGTCCCAATCCGTCCCCAAATCCCACACCTGATCCAAGTCCTAATCCAAGCCCCAATCCAACACCTAACCCCACACCAAATCCAAGTCCTGGGAAAAAAGAGGGCGTGGAAACCATTATCTTTAAAATCGGGGTTTCTTCCTATACTGTAGGGGATAAAAAGGTAGAAATGGATGGAAAATCCTATATTAAAAATGATCGCACCATGGTGCCTCTTCGTTATGTTTCTGAAGCTTTAGGTTTGGTAGTTTCTTATGATGAGATTACAAGAATAGCTACCTTCGAAAAAGAGGATTTTATAATGACATATTCTTTAGATCGGGAGGAGATGTTTATCAACGGAGAGTTATATCCTTTAGAAGTGATTCCAGAAAATATTGAGGGCAGATTATATGTACCTCTAGGTTTATTAGCAGATGCTATGGGGATGACTCGAGAAGACCCTCATTCCAATTATAATATTTCTTGGGATGGTGAAAAGAGATGGGTAATTATTACAAGGGAAATTTCATAGTTTATAGAAAAATTTCATTCAAATGAATAAATAAACGACCCCCACTCGTTGGACTAGGAAAGGTCTAACGAGTGGGGGCTTCTCTTTAATAAAAACTCTTTAACCAAAAAGTAAAATATCTTGAATAGAAATTACATATGTTAGTCCTAAAGTACAAAGATTTGCAATGAACGCATATAAATATGGCTTTGGTGTAATATTTCTTTTTTTATAGATACTTCCTTCAACAAGAAATATAATGAACTCTAGTATAAAAAATAATAAGAATACAAGTAAGGAACCAAAATATAAATAGGCAAGATATAAACATAGGGTAAGACAACTTTGGGTTAATAAGTTTGCAATGGCAATAACTTTTAATTTTTCCAATTCCTTTATGTTAAATAAAAAAACGGCAATAACCCCTTCCACTAATATGGTCATAATCAATCGGAGTAGGTAAGGGCTTATGTCAAAAAAGGTTAAGGAATTCATATTATTTTCAAATTTAATTCCATCTTTTGGAATTATAACAGTATTTCCAGAACCCCTAGTTTTCCAATCTATCTTTTTACAATCAATGGTGAATTTTGAATTAAAATACTTGGCTTTTAAGACCTCGCTAATAGCATATGTATCTATGTCTTTTCGATACATAAGAAGCTTAAAATCTCTTGGAGGATAGTATCCTGCATAGAGTTCATGATTCTTTTCTTTTGTATCAATAGCTTCTGAAAATTCTTCTATAAAATAATATCCGTCAGCGTCTTGGAAGGTTTGGAAGGGCAGGTACATATCATTGTTATACCCATCTTCTACCCCAAAGGGGCCTGTGGATTTTTCTTTGGACAAAGCTGTAACGATAAAATCCTTTGAATTTCCTTGAAAGATAATGGTAAGAGTAGGTTTTGGACCAATATCTCCATAGACTGTTGAGGATAACAATAGAATAATCAAAACAAACAGGATTAATTTTTTCATAAGATCACCTAGTACATCTTTATAATAATGTTCTATCATTTACATTATATATGATTTTAAGAAAAAGTGTTATGTTGTAACCATATATTTTCAAGTGCCATTCTCCGTAGAAATATGATACACTTGTATTGATGATATATTGAATGAATCTATAAGGTTTAAAATAAGGGGTGTAAGATGAATCAAGAACAATTACAAAGAATTCGAGATGACAAAGGATTTATTGCAGCATTGGATCAATCTGGTGGCAGTACGCCAAAAGCACTAGAGCGTTATGGTGTTATGGAAGATGCTTATAAAAATGAAGAGGAAATGTTCGATTGTATTCACAAAATGCGAACACGAATTATAAAATCACCATCTTTTACGAAAGAAAATATTATTGGGGCAATTTTATTTGAGAAGACGATGAATTCTAAAATTGATGGAAAGTATACTGGAGATTTCTTATGGGAGGATAAGGGAATCGTTCCATTTTTAAAAGTAGATGAAGGATTAGCTGAATTAAAAGATGGGGTCCAATTGATGAAACCTATTAAGGGACTGGATGAAAGATTAGCTTCTGCAAAGGAACATCATATTTTTGGAACAAAGATGCGCTCTGTTATTAAAGAATATGATGAAAAAGGAATCGATGAAATTGTACAGCAACAATATGAATATGCAAATCGAATTTTTGAAGCTGGGTTTGTACCTATCATTGAGCCAGAAGTAGATATTCATGCAGAAGAAAAGGAAAAAATTGAAGGGTATTTAAAAAAGGCCTTAGTGCGAGAATTGGAAGCTTCTGATAAAGATAAGGTATATATGTTTAAATTAACTTTACCAGAAGAAAAAGATTTATATTTAGAGCTTTATGATTACCCACAAACATTAAAGGTGGTAGCTCTTTCTGGAGGATATACTAGAGAGGAAGCGAATCGTCGTTTACAAGAGAATAAAAAAATCGTAGCATCATTTAGTAGAGGGTTAACGGAATCTCTTATGGTAAATCAGTCTGAAGAGGAATTCGATAAAGTTTTAAAAGATTCTATTGAATCTATTGCAAAAGCAGGAAATGATGAATAATCAAAAGAACTAGCCTTATGGGGCTAGTTTTTTTATAAAAAGAGAGCATCTTTATAGATGCTCCTAAAATGTTCTTGGGTTATAAATTTCTTATTTTTTCCATGATTACAGAATTTTTTTGTAAACTTCGAAATAATGGAATTCCTATGATAGAGACGATTATAATCTCTGAAAGAAAAATTTGAGCACCAATAAGAAGACCATTTACTGAAGTTCCAGTGATTTTAACAATGACGAGAGATATAATAACTCCATTAAAAATAGCAGGCATAATAGAAGCTAGATAAATATTTTTCACTTTAGTCATAGCAAAGAGAGAAAGAAAGGTAGCTAATGAACCAAAGATAACATCAATAATCCCAAAGGGAGATGCTATATTTGCCAATCCACAACCTAGAGTCAACCCAGGAATAAAAGCTGGATTATAATAAGCTAAAAGGGTGAGGGCTTCAGGAAATCGAAATTGAATGGGGCCATAAGAAAAGGGAAATGCTATTGTAAGAACAGCATAAATCCCAGCAATCACTGCTGTTTGTACTAGAAATTTCGTGTTCTTCATAAGAGTAGTCCCTTCTGAATATAAAAAAAGCCGTTTTCACGGCAAATCCATCTAGGTTTTAATATATACATACATATCACTTCCTTGATTTTTTTAGAATGGGTGCCAAGAAACATTCCTTTTTTAGTGTACGGGAATTATAATAAAAAAGCAAGAATTTTTTACAGTATTCTTTTTATTTTATGAAACATGTTATAATAAACATCATTATTAAAAATCTGAAATATTGAGGTATATTATGGTTAGTAATAAATCTTTTTTTAAGATGATTCAAGGAGTTGTCATACCCTTAGCGTTACAAAATTTAATTAATGTGGCTGTTATGGGAGCAGATGTTTTGATGCTAGGAAAAGTCTCAGAAAAAACTCTTTCTGCTGCTAGTTTGGCCAATCAGATTCAATTTGTGATGACTCTTATCTTTTTTGGTATTGCTTCAGGATCCAATGTATTAACAGCCCAATACTATGGGAAAGGTGATATGGATACGGTAAAAAAAATATTTGGAATGGCTCTACGTTTGTCTTTAAAGATTGGCTTGGTGATTACTATTCTTGTATGGTTTTTCCCTGATGAAGCCATGAAAATATTTACATCAGACCCAGAGGTTATAGCATTAGGAATAAAATATCTACGTATTATTTGTATCTCCTATATATTTTCTGCTATTTCCATGTCTTATTTAATTTCTTTACGTAGTGTTGGGCAAGTGGCATTTTCCACTATGGTTTATTTTATTTCGTTAATTGTAAATATTATTCTTAATTCTATTTTGATCTTTGGTCTCTTTGGTGCTCCAAGATTATTGATTCAAGGAGCTGCTATAGGAACCTTGATTGCAAGATTTGTGGAAGTTCTTTTATGTTATTGGTATAGTAAATCCTTTGGGAAATTAAAGTTGTCTTTAAAGTCTTTTAAAGTAAAAAACAAAATATTACAAAAGGACTTTTATAAATATTCTATCCCTGTTATTATGAATGAACTTTTATGGGGGTCGGGGATTGCTATGACAGCAGCGATTATTGGTCATATTGGCTCCGAGGCAGCAGCTGCAAATTCTGTAATTCAACTATTACGTCAATTAGCTATGGTTCTTTGCTTTGGATTGGCATCTGGAACAGCAGTGATTTTAGGTAAATTTCTTGGACAAAAGGAAATGGATGTAGCAAAAGAATATGGAAAGAAGTTTTTACAAGCAAGCTTTTTGACTGGATCCATAGGTGCTTTGGTGATGATCCTACTTTTACCAATACTCCTACCCTTTCTTTCCATTAGCCCTTTGGCGAAAGAATATCTACATTATATGATTAAGGTGACTGTTTTTTATGCACTGGCACAAAGTTTAAATGCCACATTGGTAGTGGGTATATTTCGAGCAGGAGGACTTACTAAACTTGGACTTTACTTTGAAATAGGTGCTTTATGGGGAGTGTCTGTGTTGTGTGGTTGGTTAGCTGCTTTCGTATTTCAACTTGATTTTAAAATTGTATACTTAATTATCTTAGCAGATGAATGGATTAAGTTACTTCCTGTGTTTTATTTTTACAAAAAAGGGATATGGTTAAATCACTTAACAAGAGAAAATATGTAAAGAAAACTCTAAGGCTTCTTAGAGTTTTTTAAAAAGAAAATAAATTTGCAGACAAAGCAAAAATGAACTAGCGTTCTAAATAAAAATATGTTATGATAGAAACAATATAGTAGATATTATAATTTAATAGAACATATAGACAAAGGTAGGGTGAAAATCTTGCTAGTACTTGTTACATATGATGTGGAAACGATTACAAAAGATGGTAGAAAAAGACTAAGGCAAGTTGCAAAATGTTGTGTAAATTATGGACAGCGTGTGCAAAATAGTGTCTTTGAATGTGTTGTCACACCTGCCCAACTAGCAGAAATGAAAATTAAGTTGTCGGAGCTTATCAATGATGAAAAGGATTCCTTACGAATCTATCATTTAGGAAAGAATTGGCAAATACGGGTAGAAAACATGGGGAAAAATGATACCTATGATCCAGAACGAGATACCTTTGTATTTTAAGGAGAGGACTTATGATATTTTATGCAAGAAAAGATGATAGTGGGAAAAAACAGTTGTTAAAAGATCATATTGAAGGAGTTCGCTCAAGATGTCTACTATCTGATGTGAAAGGATTTGACTCCACGTTAGAACTTATTGCTATCCTTCATGATATGGGGAAATACCAGGAAAAGTGGCAAGAGTATATGCTTGGAAGTTTGCAAAAAAAGGTTCCCCACTCTACCTTTGGGATGAAAGCTTTATTAGAAATGGTCAGTGGATATCTCAAGAAAAGGTCGGAAGCCTACCTTCTTCGAGATGTGGGGACCTATGTTGTGGGGGCCCATCATGGGCTTTATGATAATCTAACATTAGATGGGTATTGGAATTTAAAGGAAAAAATCAATCGGGTGGACAAAAGGAAACAGGACTATTTGGCAGGAAAGGAAGATTTTCTTAAGGAATGGGATGAGGATTATATACATACTTTAGTATCCAAATCCTTAGATGAAATGAAGGTTTATTTTGAATCTTTACCAAAAAAGACTTCGGATATGGATAAAAAAATTCATTTATTTTATCATGGTTTATTAACGAGAATTCTTCTTTCTGTAGTAATGGATAGTGATTGGAGTGATGCCGCCAGCTTTTTTGATCCAAAAGAAAGGGAGTGGAAGGAGTATTTAAAGGACTTTTCTTGGGAAGAGGCAATGGAAAATTTGGAAAAGAAATTAGCCACCTTTCAAGCGAATTCTAGGTTAAATGAATGTCGAAAAGAGATTTCAGATGAGTGTCTTGAAAGTTCTTCTAGAAATCATGGCATTTATAAATTAAATGTGCCAACTGGAGGGGCTAAAACTCTTGCATCGATGAGATTTGCACTACATCATGCTATAAAACATAAGAAAAAAAGGATTCTTTATCTTGCTCCATATAAAAGTATATTAATTCAAAATGCCAAAGAGTATAAAGATATTTTGTTCCAAGAAGATGATAAAAGAGAGCTGTATATATTAGAGCATCATAGTGATATTATCTTAGAAAATATTTCTGATGAAGATTCTGAGTTTAAGAACCAAAAAGAACTTAATGAGAAAAAAGCATATCTTATGGAAAATTGGGATGCACCTATTATTGTAACGACAGTGGTTCAGTTTTTAAACACCTTATTTTCAGGGAAAAAACAATCCATCCGCCGGTTTCATAAATTAGCAGAGTCTGTAATTATTATCGATGAATTTCAAGCCATTCCAACAAATAGTATTGCTTTACTGAATATGGCATTAAATTTTCTTTCGAAATATTTTGGAGTAACGATTGTTTTAACTACAGCCACTCAACCACCTTTTGATATGAATATTGAAAGTATCCCAAAGTTAGAATATGAAAGAAATCCAGATCTTGTTAAAAATTATTCCAAAGATCCCGGTTTCTTACGAACTAAAATCATAGATCGTAGGGATGGCCTTGAAAGAAATGAAGAGGATATGGCAGATCTTATTGAAGAAAGAATGGACACCTTAGATTCTCTCCTTGTGATTGTAAATACAAGGGATGCGGCTTCGAGTATCTATCGTTCTGTAAAAAATCGAAATCCAAATTTTGAAATTCATTTGCTCAGTAATAATATGGTACCCGAACATCGTAGTGATGTCTTGAAGGATGTCAAAAAATTACTAAAAAATGAACGAATTGTGTTAATTAGTACCCAGTTAATAGAGGCCGGGGTGGATATTTCATTCCAGGGGGTGATTCGTTCTTTAGCTGGACTGGACTCTATTGCCCAAGCTGGGGGAAGATGTAATCGAAATGGAGAAATGGATATAGGAGAAGTTTGGATTGTAACTTTATCTTCTAAGTTAGAAAAAACAAATAAAATTGATGATATTAAAATTGCCAAGGAGACGATGTCAGCTCTGCTAAATGATTTTCAAAAGAATCCGGAAAAATATGATGTTGATTTATTAAGTGAAAAAGCTCTTACCTTTTATTTTAAAGAATATTATAAAAAAATTAATGAAAAGATAGAAGGTAGAATTAGAGATAAAAAAGAAATCTCCATAGTGGATTTACTTTCTTCAAACATCAATGGCTTGATGCAATATAAGGAAAACACAGGAAGAGGAGAATACCCAACGACGATTCCCCAAGGGTTTAAAACCGCTGGAGAATGGTATCAACCTATTGAGGACAGGATGATTTCTGTTTTGGTAGATTATAAAGGAGGGAAAGATTTAATTGAAGAATTAAATAGTGCAGAAGGTATTTTTAAAGTAAAGTCTATACTTAGGAAGGCAAGTAGGTACTCGGTTCAAGTTCCTATATATAAATTTAATCAACTAAAAGAGGACGGAAAAATTTTTGAGGTTCATGAAGTTCCTGTTTTGGTAGAAGGTGTATATAAAAAAGATATAGGATTGGATATGGAAGAACCGGAAGAACCAAATAGTTTTATTTTATAGGAGGTGAGAGAATGGAATATGAAAATAAGCTTACATTTCAAGTGTATGGGGCTAGGGCATTATTTTCGGACCCTGTAAGTCGGGTAGGAGGAGAAAAATTTAGTTATATGTTTCCCACGTACCAAGCTTTAAAAGGTATTACAGAAAGTATTTACTGGAAACCATCCATTGTTTGGAGGATTATTCGTGTCCGAGTTATGAATAAAATCCAAATGGAAAGTTCAGGGATACGCCCTATCCGCTATAATGCTAATACCAATGATTTATCTTATTATACCTACCTTAAGGATGTATGTTATCATGTGGAAGTCCAATTTGAGTGGAATAAGAATCGTCCAGAACTAAAAAACGATTGGAATGAAGATAAGCATTTTCAAATCGCAAAAAGATCTATTGAAAAAGGTGGACGTAGAGATGTGTTTTTAGGGACGAGGGAATGCCAAGCCTATGTGGAGCCCTGTATCTTTGACGAAGGCTCTGGGCACTATGATGAGGAGAAAGAGCTAACCTTTGGTTATTCTTTTCATAGTTTTATTTATCCTGATGAACAAGAAAATGATGGGTACCAGGGCTTAACCGCTTGTTTTTGGAGACCTGTAATGAAAAAGGGAGTGATTGAATTTATTCAGCCTGAAGAGACGGAACTTAAGCGAAATATTTATAAATCTACAAAGAAAGATTTTATTCCAAATGAAAACTTTACATTCACAAAGGAGGTCATAGAATGAGTTGGTTAAGTACCTTAGAATCTACTTATGATTACCTTTTTGAATACAGTTTAAAGAATCCCCAGGACAAAATAAAATTAATGCCACCAGGGGTGATTACCCAAAATGCTCATTTAGAGGTAGTTTTAAACCAAGACTCAGAATTTGTTCGAGGAGAATTTGTTAATAAAGAGGATGCACAAACACCGGTACCAGCGACGGTTAAATCTGCAGGGAGAACCTCTGGAGCAGCACCACATGCTATTTTTGACCAACTTATATATGTAGCAGGTGATATGAAAGATTTCATAACCAAAGAAAAAGAAAAAGCAACCATTCTTGAAAATCGCTTTAATCCTTATTTAGAAATTTTAGGCAATTGGAAAAACACTACGAAGAATGAGTATTTAGATATTGTATATAAATATTTAGAGAAGAAAATGTTGGTGAAAGACTTAATAAAATCTAAAATATTAGAATTAGATGAAGATGGTTTTATTGATATGAAGGTGAAACGTCAAAACACAGATCAAACAAAGTATTTTGTAAGATTTGCGATTGAAAAGGATGGTAAAAAAGAGGAGCTTTGGAATAATATGGAGCTTTTATCAGAATATTCTGACTACTTTATGGGAAGTTTCAACTCAAAAGCTGGAGAATTTTGCTATGCAACAGGGAAGAAAGGATATATGCAAAAGCTTCATG
Source organism: Tissierellia bacterium (assembly GCA_030537855.1). Taxonomy (GTDB): domain Bacteria; phylum Bacillota; class Clostridia; order Tissierellales; family Peptoniphilaceae; genus JAUNVD01. Next base: position 63,884 of record JAUNVD010000006.1, read on the forward strand.
GAAAAAACATTAGATTTGCCGGAGATGGGGCGAAGTTAATAAGTTCTAATGACTCTACAAATTATACTTTTCGAGGAAGATTTGACAAACCAGAAGAGGCATTCTTAATTAGTGGGTATGCTTCAGAGAAGGCACATAGTGCGTTACGATGGTTGATTCAAAATCAAGGATTTATGAAAAATGGCTATACCGTCATAGCTTGGAACACAGAAAACCAAGATGTGGTAAGTCCTATGGAAGATTCCTGTGATGTTGCTTTCGGTGCTCCAGGTTTTGATGATGAAATTCAATACCTGGATACGGCACAGAGTTTTGCAGAAAACTTCAATAAAGTCCTACGAGGCTATAGTAAAACATTAGATAAAAATAGACTAATCAATATTATGGCATTAGATGCGGCAACACCAGGGCGAATGAGTATCTTATACTATTCTGAAAAATTAGCCGATGATTATCTCGAAGCCATCCAGAAATGGCATGCTGAAGCTGCTTGGTTTCATGTATATAAGAGGATCAAAGAAGAAAAAGATGGAAAGAACGTCAATGTTTCTGTGAATTACTATGGAGCACCTTCTCCTTATGATATTGTCCTTTGTGCCTTTGGGGTGCAACAAGGAGATTTTATGAGATTAGGGGATGGGGATAAATTTGTAAACCAACAATTACGAAGACTCCTCCCTTGTATTGTGGACGGGGCAAAGCTTCCTATTGACTTTATGAAAGGTGCTTATCGAAATGCCATTAGTCCCCAAAAAAAGAATGGTTATAATTGGAAAATGTGTATGAGTATTGCTTGTAGTTTAATTCGAAAATACTACATAGATCGGAAAGGAGTGAATCTTACCATGGCCCTAGATAAGGAATTAAAAAATCGAAGTTATCTGTACGGTCGATTACTAGCAATTGCAGATAAATTAGAAGGAGATGCTTTGAAATCAAAGAATATTGAACGACCAACAACAGCCATGAGAAATATGGAAGCTTTATCAAAGCGGCCTTATCGTACATGGAAGAATATTGAATTAAGCTTAAATCCTTATTGGAAAATGATTAGTTCAAAGTCCACTGTATTTTATAAAAAACAAATAAATCAAATCATGGATTTATTTGAAACAGAAGACTTTATCAATAATCGACCTTTAGAACCTATATTTTTACTGGGATACCATTGTCAAACAGCTGAACTTTTTAAATCAAGAAAACAGGAGGGAGAAGAAAATGTTGAAGAATAAATATGATTTTGTTGCTATTATCAGTGCAAAAAGGGCAAATCCAAATGGAGACCCTTTAAATGGCAATCGACCTCGAGAAGATAATAATGGATATGGAGAAATTTCTGATGTTTGCTTAAAGAGAAAAATAAGAAATCGACTGATTGATATGGGAGAAGATGTATTTGTCCAATCTGATGAAAAAAGAGTGGACGAATATAAATCTTTAAGTGAACGTGCTTCTGCTTCCCTAAAAGGATTGGAAAAAGATCGGGACCAATATGCTAAAGCTGCATGTGAAAAATGGATTGATGTCCGAGCCTTTGGACAAGTATTTGCTTTTAAAAAGCGAACGGGGATACCTGAAGTTTCTGTAGGAGTAAGGGGGCCAGTTTCCATCCATCCAGGATTTTCTGTAGACCCCATTGAAATAGAAGACCTCCAAATAACAAAAAGTGTAAATTCTGAACCTTCTGAGAAAAAATCTTCCGATACTATGGGGATGAAACATCGTGTTAACTTTGGTTTATATGTAACTAAGGGAAGTATCAATGTTCAACTGGCAGAAAAAACTGGCTTTACTGATGAAGATGCAGAAAAAATAAGACAGGCATTGATAACATTATTTGAAAATGACGCTTCTTCTGCAAGACCGGAAGGCTCCATGGTTGTGGAAAAAGTATATTGGTGGAAACATAATAATAAATCAGGCCAATATCCAACCGTTAAAGTTCACAATTCTGTGACCATTAAGCCAAAAGAAGAAGGTAAAATTCCACAATCTATTGACGACTACCTAATAGAATATACTCCATTGGAAGATTTAGAAATGGAATTGTACGAGGTGTAAAGAGACAAGATTCTTACTTTGCACATAAGAGAGGCAAAATGGAATATTTTCAAATAAGTGGTATCCAACACTTTGTCTACTGTAAAAGACAATGGGCTTTGGCATATTTAGAACAACAATGGGAAGAAAACGAAGACACTATTATTGGTCAATTTGTTCATAAAAATGTGGACAACCAATATTATAAAGAGAAGCGCAAGGGTTCTATATTAGTTAGAGCATTGCCTATTGTATCCCATGAACTTGGGATTAATGGGATTGCAGATATGGTAGAGTATCGAAAGGATCCTACAGGAGTGGAAGTCAAAAATTACAAAGGGAAGTGGCGACCTTTTGTTATTGAATATAAAAAAGGAAGACCTAAAAAAGACAACTGTGATATTTTACAACTTA
>JAUNVD010000006.1:66437-67696 GCA_030537855.1 Tissierellia bacterium
CCTCAAGGAGCCATTTATTACAAGACTGCTAATAAAAGAATACTTGTAGATGTAACCGATGAATTAAGGCAACAATTACTAGAGACCTTAGATGAAATGAAGCACTACTACCAAGAAAAAGTGACACCAAAAGCAGAGAAAAATAAACATTGTCAGAGATGTTCTTTAAAAGAGCAGTGTATGCCTAGACTAACCACTCATAAAAAAAGTGTCCGAAACTACATTCACAAGTATTTAATGGAGTAAAAGATGAAAAAATTACTGAATACTTTATATATTACTCAGGAGGATATGCGTCTTTCAAGGGATGGAAGTAATGTGGTTATTTGGAAAGAGGAGGAAAAGCTAAAACAAATTCCGATACAGTACTTAGAAAATATTGTCTGTTTTTCTTATGTGGGAATATCTTCTTCCTTGATGGAATTAAGTACAGAAAATAACGTATCTATTAGTTTTTTGTCCCCTTGGGGGAAATACAGAGGACGGGTAGAAGGACCCATTAAAGGAAATGTACTACTTCGAAAAGAACAATATAGGATTTCTGAAAATGAAGAAGCATCACTTTTCTATGCTCAAACATTTATGTTTGGTAAAATATATAATTCCACCAAAATCCTTCAACGAGCCATACGAGATTATAAAGATTTAGAAGATATAGATAAGATGACAGAAGCCATTGGAAATTTAAAAACATCAAAAAAAGAAGTATTTCAATGTGAACATTTAGAAAGTCTTTTAGGAGTAGAAGGAGATGCATCAAGAAATTATTTCCAAAACTTTCCACATCTTATAAGAAATAAAGAATTTGAATTTACATCTCGGACAAGAAGACCACCAAAAGACCCTATGAACGCTATGTTATCTTTTGGATATGGAATGTTAAGAGTTAGAATGGAATGGGCTCTAGAAACAGTTGGTTTAGATCCTTATGTAGGATTTTATCATCAGGACAGACCTGGTAGATCGAGTTTGGCTTTAGATTTAATGGAAGAATTACGAGCATATATTGTGGATAGATTTGTATTATCCATCGTAAATTTAAAGCAAATAAGTGAAGCAGACTTCATGTTTCAAGAAAATGGATCTGTCCTATTTACAGAAGATGGGATGAAAGTATTTTTAGACTTATGGAATAAAAAGCAACAAGAAGAACTAAAACATCCATTTTTAGAAGAACAAGTTAAGATTGGTTTACTACCTTATGTTCAAGCTATGCTTTTAGCTAGAACCATTCGAGGAGATTTAGAAATATACCCTCC
>JAUNVD010000050.1 GCA_030537855.1 Tissierellia bacterium
TCACAAGGAAAGATAAGGATTTTAATGTGCTTTTTTCATCGAAAGATTGTTTTTATTGTACAGAATATATGGATCAGCTATATCTTTACTTGAAGACATTAGAAGGAAAATCCTATTCTTTTGATATGGATGGTCTTAGTGAAGAAGGGGAAAAAATATTGGATGCCATTGGATTGGAAGAGATTCCCGCTATTTTAGTGGTAAAAGGAGGAAAACAAAAGTTGATTTCTCCGGAAGAACTATATGAAAAGGGGGTCATCCAAATTGAAAAGTAAGGAAAAAGGGTTAAACACCTATAGCACTATTGTATTAGCTGCTCTTTTTTTATTTAAGTTAACATGTACCTTTGGACGTAGTGGAAATTTGGGAAAATATCAACTTCTTTATCGAGAAGAGTGGTTGATGGCCATACTTTTACTGGTGATAAGCCTTCTTTCTTTTGTAAAGAATCCAAGAATCCCAGGGTTTTCCATCCAACCAACATGGAAAAAGGCCTTGGATTATGGTATTCCTGTCCTTGGAGTTTTTTATCCCTTATATACTATAGTATCTACCTTCTTTTTTTAAGGTAAGTTTTTCTTTAACCTGAAATGATGATATAGACTCTAAAGCTGAATGTAAGTTTCAGTTTTAGAGTTTTTTTACATATCTATCCTAAGAAAAAGGAGGGCCATCCTTGACAAAAGGAAGGATTTTGGTATAATGCTTTAGTATAATAACGTGTTAAATTGGAGGGAATATGGAATTTCGTACTTTAAGGGAAAAGCTAGAATTTTCCCATGAAAAATATAAGGTAATGACGGAAATGGAAGAGCTTTTTGTTTATCATGGATATCTTTATTTAGAACCGGATCCTTTTGATGATTATCAAAAATATATTCGTAGTGGTGGAGAGGATGAAGGACAGTATTTAAAAGTGATTCTTCCTGGTGGAGATGTTAATCTACTAAAGGCTGATCCTACCATTGGTTTAGTGGAAGATATTTATATGGAAGGGATTACTTCCCCATTAAAAGTGTTTTATAATGAAGATGTATTTCGAAATTATTACGGGAATACAGATATTATAACAAAGGTTGGGGTAGAAGTCTTTGGACAGGAAACTTTAGAAACAGATATTGAAATTTTTACTATGGCGACGACTATATTGGAAAAGTACCATAAGGAACCTATGATTGAAATTGGTCTCGGCCCTGTGGTTCATCTTTTTTTGGAGCGAGGACAGTTCACGGAAGAGGAAAAGAAAAAGATTTTAAATTATATCCGTCATAAAGACTCCTGTCATTTAAAGGATTATATAAAGGAAATCGATAAATGGAAAGAAGGAGAAATCTTTTGTAAGCTTTTACAATGGCATGGTTCTTGGGAAGAGATTCAAGAATATATAGAGATTTTAAGAAAAGATACTTCCATTGCCCCTATTTTAGAACATATGGAAGGGTTACATGCTTTTTTTAAGGAAAAGGCAAAAGTGAGGATTCGTTATGATTTTGCTATTGTTCCTGACTTTAATTATTATTCTTCTTTTTCTTTTCGAGGATTTTTTCCTGATTGTAATGAGGAATTAATAAAAGGTGGACGGTACCAGTTGATTAATCGAGAAGGGAAAGTGGTTCCTGGAGTTGGTTTCTCTGTGGAATTAACCACATTAATGAATTATTTGGGAGGGAAACAATGACACTACACATTGCCATTCCCAAGGGTCGTTTGGGAAAACAAATTATTAAGGCTTTAGATCATACGTCTTTTCAAGGAATTATTGACAATGATTCTAGAAAATTAGTCTTTCATGATAAAAAGAATGATATAATATTTTCCATGGTAAAAAATTCTGATGTTACCACTTATGTTACAGAACAAGTTTTTGATATTGGGTTTACAGGTTTGGATATGATTGAGGAGAGAAAGCCATCTTTATTTTTATTGGATCGTTATCCTATTGGTGTTTGTAAGATGTGTGTGGCAAGAAGAAAAGGAGATTCTTCCTCGATAAAGAGGATTGCAACTTCTTTTCCAGAAATTACAAAAAAATTCTTTGGAGATCGTGGACAAAATATAAAAATCATGAAACTTGCAGGTTCTGTGGAACTAGCTCCTGTTTTAGGTCTAAGTGATGGAATTGTAGATATTGTAGAAACTGGAGGAACTTTAAGGGAAAATGGACTTGAAGTTACAGAGGATATTCTCGATATTTATTGTTGTCTTGTAGCAAATCAAGTAAGTTTTCGATTTAAAGAAAAACAAATACAAAGTTTTATGAATGAGTTACGAAAGGGAATAGAATGTTTCAATTAAGAGAAAATATACATGATTTAGAAATGGATCCCTTTGTACACAGGGAATCTATAATAAAAGCAGATGCGAATGAAGCATATTATACTTTACTACCAAAAAGCTTTTCTTTTTCTGGAAATGATTTTAACCATTATCCTGATAGTGAAGCTTTAAAACTAAGGGGATTTCTAGGAGATTATTATGGATTGGACAAGGAGAATATTTTATTAAGTAATGGTTCTTCCCAGGTTTTGGAAATGATATTTTGGTCCTATTGTGAACCTTCTGATAAGGTCTTAACTTTTGAACCTGGATTTTCCATGTTTGGAAATTACATTGCCAAAGCAGCAGGTAATCTTATTTGGATTCCTACAGAAAATTTTGTCCAAGATTTAAACACTATGGCTCTAGAAGTGGAAAAAGAAAAGCCAAAGGTCATTTTAATTTGTAATCCTAATAATCCTACAGGTTATGTGAATACTCGTGAGGAACTTTTAGCTTTTGTCCAAAGATTTCCTGAGTATTTATGTATTATTGACGAAGCCTATTCTGACTTTTGTGATGAATCGGTGGTTGGAGATGTTAATAATTATCCAAATTTATTAGTGATAAAAACTTTATCTAAGGCAATGGGCTTAGCTGGTCTTCGTCTTGGGTTTATTGCAGGGAATCAATCGTTAATTGAAGAATTTAATAAGGCAAGATTACCTTACAATGTAGGGGCTTCTGCACTTCGTATTGGTGAAAAAATATTTCCAGAAGGAATCAAAAAGCTAGATTTTTATATTACGGAAGTGAAAGAAACCTTAAAGTATTATAAAGAGAGATTGGAAAAAATGGGTTATAAAACTTATCCTACAGGGACAAATTTTATATTAGCCAAGCCCCCTATTCCAGGAATTAAAGATCAATTAGAGAAAGAAGATATTTTTATCCGTCAATTTATCATTGATGGAGAAACATACCATCGAATTACAGCAGTTTCTCCGGAACAAAGGGAAGCACTTATGGATAGGATGGAGGAAGTCATATGCGAACTGCAAAATATAAAAGAGATACCACAGAAACAAAAATAGAAGGATTCTTAGATTTAGATGGAAAAGGGATTTTTAAAGGAACGACAGGTCTCGGTTTTCTTGATCATATGTTAACTTTATTTGCTTTTCATGGATCCTTTGATTTAGAACTAAATATTACAGGAGATCTTCATGTGGATTCCCATCATACTATGGAGGATTGTGGGATTGTTCTTGGGACGATGATCCGAGAGGCTTTAGGAGATCGTATGGGAATCTACCGATATGGTTCTTTTACCATACCTATGGATGAAACATTGATTTCTGTCTATTTAGATATTAGTAATCGACCTGTATTGGTGTATGGTATTCGATTTACTAGAGAATATTTAGGTGAATGTGCAACAGAAGATTTTGGTGAGTTTTTCCGTGGTCTTACGAATGCAGCAGGGATGACCTTACACCTTGTTCAACATTATGGAGAAAATAATCATCATATTATAGAAGGTGCTTTTAAAGCATTTGGACGTGCGCTTCGTCAAGGAGTTACCATTACAGGGGAAGGTGTTTCTTCCACAAAAGGATTATTATAAGGAGTGGTATTTTGATTATATTACCGGCTATTGATATTTATGAAGGAAAATGCGTTCGCTTGGAAAAAGGGGACTTTAATAAAGTTACAAAATATGGAGATGATCCTATTGAGATGGCAAAAATGTGGGAAGAAAAAGGTGCCAAGGCTCTCCATGTTGTTGATTTATCAGGGGCAAAAACAGGGAAGTATTCTTTAAAGATTTTAGAAAAATTAGTATCTGCTATTACAATTCCTGTGGAAATTGGAGGAGGTCTTCGGAATGAAGATAGGATTAAACCTTTAGTGGAGATTGGAGTAGACAAGGCAATTATTGGAACTTTAGCAGTGGAAGATTTTAATGAAGTGGTAAAAATAGAAAAGAAATTTCCTGGAAAGATTGCAATATCCCTTGATGCCTTAAATGGTTATGTGGCAACTCATGGTTGGCAAAAGAAAACAGATATTGGGATTTTGGAAATGGCAAAAAAAATGGAAGAAGCCAATATCTTACGTTTGATTTGTACAGATATCTCTAGAGATGGAATGTTAAAAGGCCCTAATTTTGAAACTTATGAAATGTTAAAGAAAGAAACAAAACTGGAAATTATTGCATCTGGTGGGGTAACAAGAAAAGAAGATTTAGAAGAGCTTTCTCGAATTGATGTGTATGGAGCCATTATTGGTAAGGCTTTTTATGAAGGGGTTCTTCCTTGGGAGGACGTAAAACCATGGATTTAAAGTTTAATGAAAAGGGATTGATTCCTTGTATTGTCCAAGATATTAAGACGAAAGAGGTTTTAATGCTAGCATATATGAATGAGGAAAGTATTAAAATTTCTTTAAAGGAAAAAAGAATGTGTTATTGGTCTAGATCTAGACAGGAGCTTTGGAGAAAAGGTGAGACTAGTGGTCATATCCAGCATTTAGTTTCCCTTTCTTACGATTGTGATAAAGACACTTTATTAGCCCAGGTGGAACAAGTGGGAGCTGCTTGTCATCGAGGAACCCATTCTTGTTTTACAGAAAGTCTTTATGGGGAAGTTGAAGAAGATATTCTATCCTCTTTATATAAAATCATTGAAGAACGAAAGGAAAACCCTGTGGAAGGATCTTATACCTCCTATTTACTCAAAGAAGGATTGGATAAGATTTGTAAGAAGATCGGTGAAGAAGCCACAGAAACCGTCATTGCTGCTAAGAACAATTCAAAAGAAGAATTAATTTATGAAGTAAGTGACTTGGTATTTCATACCATGGTATTATTATTTCAGCAAGGGGTTCAACTAGAAGATATAAAAATGGAATTAGAAAAACGTCACAAGGCCCCTAGAAAAAGAGAATATAAATGATCAAAATCCCCTTTATCAATAAGGGGATTTTTCTTATTTTTTATTCCGAAAAGTAGCTGCATTTTTGTGAGCCAAAAGGCCTTCTCCTTCTGCCATCATCTCTGTATCTTTGATTAAATGTTGTAGCCCTTTTTTCGTAATTTTTTGCATCGTTTGGACTTTGATAAAATTTAAAACTGATAGTCCCCCAGTGTACTTTGAAGCTCCCACTGTAGGGAGAGTGTGATTTGGTCCTGAAGTGTAGTCCCCAAAAACTTCTCCAGAATAAGGACCTATAAAGAGGGAACCATAATTTCTAAGTAAGGATAAATCCACCTCTTCATGAAACATCACTTCCAAATGTTCTGGAGCAATGGAATTTGATAATTCTACTCCTTCTTCCCAGGAATCCACAAGATAAATTTCCCCATAATTTTGCCAAGATTTTTCCGCAACTTCTCTTGTGGATAAATCTTTTAATTGTTTTGCCACTTCTTCCAATACTTTTTTTCCTAAATCCTTAGAGGTGGTTACTAAGATCCCTTTAGCCATAGGATCATGTTCAGACTGAGCCAATAAATCAGCAGCTACAATCACAGGATCTGCAGAATCATCGGCTAAGATTAAAACTTCACTAGGACCTGCTATAAAATCGATGCCTACTTTACCATAACATTGACGCTTTGCCTCTGCTACATAAGCATTTCCAGGACCTACAATCATATTTACCGGGTCAATAGATTCGGTACCGTAGGTAAATGCTCCAATGGTTTGAGCTCCTCCGGAAAGATAAATTTCATCAGCACCTGCCACATCCATGGCTACAATAGTAATGGCAGGAAGGCCATCTTTCCCTGGGGGAGTTGTTCCACAAATCCTAGGCACTCCTGCTATTTTTGCTGGGGTGATTAACATTAAGGCGGTTGAAAAGAGGGGGTATCTTCCACCTGGAATATAACAAAGAACCGAATCAACAGGAACTAATCTATGACCGGTAGCAATATCTTCATCTTCAAGGGGAAGGGGTAATAGACAATCTTTTTGTTTCTTCGCAAATTCTTCAATTCTTTGTTGAGTTCTTTTCATCATCTCAATAAATGTAGGATCCACTTTTTGATAACATTCTTCGATTTCTTCTTTTGTTACACGAAGGGATTTTCTTTTCATTCCATCAAAGGTTTCATTATATTTTAAAAGAGCGTCATCTCCATTTACTTTTATATCATGTATTATCTTTTTTACAGAATCATTAATAGAATCTTCTATTTCTTCTTGACGAAGCAGTCCTTTTTTTAATTGTTTCATATCTATCCTCCTTCTTGTATTTTATGATAGTACAGTGAAAAAGTAAAGTTCTTGTAAAAATAAAAAAATATTTCTCCTACGTAACATTAGTTACGGAAGGGATTCTTTTTCTTTGATATTCTATGAAGTAGTTAAAAGGAAAATATGTAAAGGAGAGATGAGCATGGAACATAAAATGTTTTGTTATCAATGTCAAGAAACTGCAAAAAATGAAGGTTGTACTATTAAGGGAGTTTGTGGAAAAACAGCAGAAACAGCAAATCTTCAGGACCTATTAATTTGGCTTACCAAAGGACTATCTGAGATTACCACTGTTTTAAGAAAAGAAGGAAAAAGTATTGATAAAGAGATTAACCATCTAGTAACTTATAATTTATTTACTACCATTACAAATGCAAACTTTGATAATGATGCACTAATGAACAGAGTCTTTTACACTCTTGATAAAAAAGAAGAGTTATTGAAAGAAGTTAAAGATCAAGAAAATTTCCATGAGCCTGCACTTTATAATGAAAGAGATGTAGAAAAACTTTGGGAAAAATCAAAGGAAGTTGGAGTATTAAGTACAAAGGATGAAGATATTCGTTCTTTAAGAGAATTGACCATGTATGGATTAAAAGGACTTAGTGCTTATACAAAACATGCCAATGCTCTTTTAGAGGAAAATGAAGATGTAGATATTTTCATTCAAGAAGCGTTAGCAAAAACCTTAGATGATTCTTTAACTTTACAAGATAATATTGACCTAGTTTTAGAAACAGGAAAGTATGGAGTTCAAGGAATGGCTACACTAGATACAGCAAATACAAAAGCCTATGGAAATCCAGAAATTTCAAAAGTAAATATTGGAGTTGGAAATCGTCCAGGTATTTTAATTTCTGGTCATGATTTAAGAGATATGGAAATGCTTTTAGAACAAACAAAGGATCAAGGTATTGATATTTACACCCATTCTGAAATGTTACCAGCAAACTATTATCCTGCTTTCAAAAAATATGATCACTTCCATGGGAACTATGGAAATGCTTGGTGGAAACAAAGAGAAGAATTTGAAGCATTCCAAGGACCGATTTTAATGACCACAAATTGTATTGTACCTCCGAAAGATTCCTATGTAGATAAATTATATACTACAGGAGCAGCAGGTTATCCAGGCTGTACTCATATTCCAGGAGAAATTGGAGAATATAAAGACTTTAGTGAAATTATAGAACATGCAAAAAAATGTAATCCACCAAAGGAAATTGAACAAGGAGAAATTGTTGGAGGTTTTGCTCATAATCAAGTGTTAGCTTTAGCAGATAAGATTGTAGAAGCAGTTAATACTGGTGCAATTAAAAAGTTTGTGGTTATGGCAGGTTGTGACGGTCGTCAAAAAGGTAGAAGTTACTACACTGAATTTGCAAAAGAACTACCGAAAGATTCTGTTATCTTAACAGCAGGTTGTGCAAAATATCGTTATAACAAATTAGACTTAGGAGATATTGGTGGAATTCCAAGGGTATTAGATGCAGGACAATGTAATGACTCTTATTCATTAGCTGTAATTGCGATGAAATTACAAGAAGTTTTTGGACTAGAAGATATTAATGACTTACCAATTATTTATAATATTGCTTGGTACGAACAAAAAGCAGTAATTGTATTATTAGCTTTATTATCCTTAGGTGTGAAAAATATCCATCTTGGACCTACATTACCAGCTTTCTTGTCTCCAAATGTAGCAAAGGTTCTTGTAGAAAACTTTGGTATCGCTGGAATTCAAACGGTGGAAGAAGATATGAATTTATTTTTTGAGAGTGATTCTCAAGAGAGTGAATTGGGTAAATTAACTATTAAGGATTTGATTGATAGAAATCCAAAATATATCGATGTTTTAACAGAACTTGGAATGTCCTGTTTAGGATGTCCTGCTTCTCAAATGGAAACTGTAGAGGAAGCAGCTATGGTTCATGGTTTAGAACTTGATGAAGTCTTAAGAAAGTTGGAAGAGGTAAAATGAGTCAATTTTTAGGAATGGTACATCATATGATGTATAATAAAATAATGAAAAGAGAAGAAAGAATGGAGAACCTTCTTTCTTCTCTTTCTAAGGGTAAAAAGGAAGAAATTCTTCAGAAGATGGAATCAAAAGGGGTTTTAGAAAAAAAGCCTTTAGAAGATATTATCGATGAATCTAATATCCACGGTTGGTTAAATGATAAAGTGATTATTTCAGAAGAGCGTTTAGGGATTTTTCTAGAAGAAATTTCAAAAGAGATGACAAAAGAAGAACTTCTAGAAAGAATGAAAGCCCTTGGAGAAAAAGAGGTATTTTCAGGAAGTCCAAAGGAAGGTTATATTTGGATTGTTCAAAATATTTTAGACGGAATGCCATGTGACCAAGGTTTAGTTCCCATAGAAGAAAGTGACAGAAGTTTTCGTTTCCAAGTACTTCACGATCTTCATGCTCCATATTTACCATCCAATGTTGTTGATTTATATTGGGATTGTAGAAAAGCTTTTATGGAAGGTGCATTTCATAAGTCCAATTTAGAATATTTGGATTTAGGCTCGAATATTTATGAAATTAGGTGAAATATGTATACCATTGATATTTTAAAACAAGAACATGATGAAATTAGTCAATTTGTAGATCGATTAGAAGAAGAATGTATTGCTATTATGAATGGCAAAGAAGTAGAAATTCCATTCTTTGAAAAATCTATTTACTTTATCCGTACTTTTGCTGATGATAAACATCATAAAAAAGAAGAAGATATTCTGTTTAAATATATGATTGAAAATCTAGGAGCAGTAGCTGAAAAACTGATTCAACATGGTATGCTTGTAGAGCATCAAATGGGTAGATATCATGTTATGGAATTGGAAAAGAATATACAAAGATACGAAGAAACAAAAGCTGATAAAGAAAAGATTCAAATTATTGGCCATAGTATGGGATATGTTAATTTACTTCGTTCTCATATTGACAAGGAAAATAATGCTGTGTATCCTTTTGGTGAAAAACAATTACCAGAGGAGCTAAAGAAAATCATCGATGATGAAATGAAGGATATATATGTTCAAGATGAAGATAAAACAAAAGAAAAAGAGGAATTGTTAAAGGAGCTTCTTTCCTATTAAATAAGTGAACTCGAATATAACTCAAAAGATGAAGAAGGTTATAAAGGATTTTTGAGTTAAAGAAAAGAGGGAAATATGAAATTAGAAAAAGGGGTTGTACTCCATGTGAATCACTCTATTCCATTAAAACATGGATATACGATTTCAAAAAAGTTAGAAGAAAATATTTTACTGTTTTATCTTGGAAAAGATACTGATATTAGTGAAGAACTGTATTTTCAATGGAAATGCTACTATGTTTTTCAAGGAAAAGTTGAAATTATTGGAAATATTTTAACAGAAGGGGATATGATTTTTGTAGAACCTGAAACTTTATGTGGAATAAAGAGTTTTGAAAATTCTGTGGTAATGGAAATAACCGTGGAGGAAGGTGAAAACATGAATTTAGAAAAAGGTAAGGTCTTTCAATTAAAAGACGAAGTTGAATATATGGATGGTGCTATTACAAACTTTGATGTAGTAAATACAAAAGGGATGAAGTTTATGCTTATGGCCTTTGATGAAGGTGAAGGACTACCTGAGCATGCAGCCCCTGGCAATGCCTTAGTTATGGCTTTAGAGGGAAAGGCTATCCTTAGTATGGACGGAAAAGAATCTGAAATTGAAGGTGGATCCCAATTTGTTTTTGAAAAGGGATTAACACATAGTGTAAAAGCAATTACTCCATTTAAGATGGCGTTATTACTTGTAAAAGAAGAAAAATAAATTTTGTTACAGATAGGATACTAGGTAATACTTTGAAAGCGAGGGATAAAAATATAAATTTAAATAAAGGAGGGTCAAAAATGAGAGAATATCTCCCTGATTTTGACATTGAAAAGTTAAAAAAAGTATTAGAAATTAAAGAATGGGTCCAAACAGGAAAAATGACATTGGAAGATGGACAAAAAGAATTACGAAAACATGTAAAGTCAATTAAACCCTATGAAATTGCATTGGCTGAACAGGAACTAAAAACCTTTGAAGATGACGAGTGCCGGAAAGAGGATATACAGGGTATGTTGGATTTATTTGAAGGTCTTTTTGATACTTCCAGGCCTGACCTTCCAAAAGGACATCCCATCGAACATTATTACTTAGAAAACGAAGCAATTAGAAATGTTTTAAAAGAGATTGAGGACCTTGTACAATATCCAGTGATTAAAAATCAATGGTATGAACTTTATGATCGATTAAAACAATTTAATATACATTTATCTAGAAAACAAAATCAACTTTATTCTATTTTGGAACAAAAAGGTTTTGATCGTCCTACCACAACTATGTGGACCTTGGATAATTTTATACGTGATGAAATAAAAGAAGCTAGAGAACTTTTGGATCAAGATGAAGAAAAATTTATAGCCATGCAAAAAATGATTTCAGAAGATATTTTAGATCTTATGGAAAAGGAAGAAAATATCTTATATCCCACTTCTTTAGCTATGATTTCTCCTGATGAATTTGAAGAAATGAAAGAGGGAGATCGGGAAATTGGATATACTTTGATTGAAGTAGATGAAAAACCAATGAAGAAAAAGAAGGAACCAAAAGAAGATCAATCTTTAAAAGATGATTTACAAATGCTTTTAGCGAAACATGGACTAAGTACCAATGAGGGAGCAATGGATGTGGCCATGGGTTCTCTTACCCTAGAACAAATAAATTTAATATATCGCCACATGCCAGTGGACCTTTCATATGTAGATGAAAATGAAATAGTAAAGTTCTATACAGATACGGAACATCGTATCTTCCCAAGAAGTAAAAATGTAATTGGACGAGATGTTAAAAATTGCCATCCTAGAAATTCAGTTCATTTTGTAGAGGAAATTATAGAAAAATTCCGCTCAAGGGAACAGGATCATGCTGAGTTTTGGATAAACAAACCAGATTTATTTATTTATATATATTACACTCCCGTTTTCGATGAGGAAGGAAACTTTAGGGGAGTACTTGAAATGATGCAGGATTGTACTCGAATTCGTTCCTTAGTAGGGTCTAGAACCTTATTAACTTGGGGTGATGAAAATCTTTCTGAAGAAAAAGAAGAGTCGGAAGTGGTACCTAAGGAAGAGGTAACGAAAGAAGAAAAAAATGTTGAGGATGATGAATTTTTCATTCAAGGAGATACACGATTAGAAGAACTACTCCAAAAGTACCCTCAACTTAAAAATGATTTACCTAAGATACATCCAGCTTTTAAAATGTTAAAAACTCCTTTAGCTCGTGTGATGATTCCTCAAGCAACAATAGAAATAATGAGTCAAAGATCAGGAATGGATCCAGAGGATTTAGCAGAAAAAATTTCAGAAAAAATACGAGAATACGAAAATAAATAAATGAAACACTCTAACTATTAGAAACACTCTAATGGTTAGAGTTTTTTATTTGCATGTAAATTTTAGAAATAATTGATAATATTATTGAACAAATATTTTATAACTTTAATATAGTAATAGATTAAGAAGGTATAAAGTTTATTTTTAATCAATTTATATGTGGTTAGAAAAATGTTTACAGAAAGTTCTAAAAATAGAAATTGGATTCATAAGATAAGAAGTAAATATGAAGAAAGGAGGAAAAATGATCAAAGAAAATCCTTTGATTTCATTTTTAAAGAAGTTTGA
>JAUNVD010000007.1 GCA_030537855.1 Tissierellia bacterium
CTCCCTAAACTCAATGACTTCATTAGGCGTGAGTTTCATCTTCCAACAAATCTGCTCTAAATTTTTCATTGTAATGTACTCCTTCTTCCCTAATTTTGCCAATACATTTCCAGAAATCTCAGCGAAGTGTTGAAATTCCACTTTACCTATTTCTCATTTGACTAATTCTATCCATAAAGGTCTATAACTGACTCCCATTTTTATCTTCTCAATTTTTATAGTCATACTAAAGCTCTTTCTTTTATTTTTCTTACTGAATTTGAAACTATATTTACTTCAACAGACAATATTACCTCTATGTCACCTATAGATTTTAATGTAAGATCTCAGCTCGTTTCTGAAAATGACCTTCTTTCATAAACTTAAGTTTGTCTATGATCTCTTAATCAACAACAACTCTAACATGTTATGAATTTAAAAACCCATTGTTTAAATCCAATAATGTAGCATTCTAGACACCAATATTCCTCTTTTCTGAATTAAGTCCATCCAAAATTGTATATATTGCCTTTTCTTATCTATCAAGATTTGGGTTAGTTCTGAATCTTTAATTCTCTATAACCTAACCTGATACCTATAATAAATATCCCCTTTTAAATTACATTATAAATCAATATTCTAAGAAGTTAGTTCGTAACATAATAATTGTTTTTGATATAAGCATTTAACATTAACCATTCATTCACTAAACATATTCGAGTAATTTTAATCCTTTAAAACTATTTTTTCCATTCGATAACAAATAAATATCATTCCCAAAATTGAGGGTGTTAAAATAATAAACATACCAATAAAATAATTATATAGATTAAAAACTTCTCCTAATATCATCGTAATCAAAGTAATAACTATTCCTATAATCCCTAACTTAATACTCGATTTATTCCAATAGATATTTCCATTCACCCAATTAGATTTACTTTTAGCAAGTCTTGGAAGAGCATAATGGGATAACCCTATATACTTATAAGAAGAGAATCTTTCTCTTCCTCTTTTAAATTCTTCTCTAATTTCCTTTGGTGGATATGGTTTTGGATTCCTTAAATTATTATAATTAACGGCAATAATTAAAATATATATACCTAGAAATACTAAATAAAGAGTATTACTCATAAAACATCTCCTGTTTATATAGACATTTCTGATTAAACTATCTACATTATATCAATTATCTTGTTATTTTAAAATATAGCCTTTTCTTTTTAATATTAATTCAATTCTCATGCTTGTTCTGTCATCTCTATTTTGGTATCAATTGTTTGATCCTTTGAGATTTTGCACTAGGGTTGTCATTACCATAACCTTTCATTAAGTTGATAACGCCCCATGCTCCAAGTTCTGTTCCTACTGCCATTACTAAAATCTTTAATACGTCAACTACTTATATGAAATATTCCATATTTTTCTTCTCGTTCAAAGCTAGTAAACTCCACCTCTTTCACGCAAGTTGCATTAATATTAATCCACTTCTTTCCATTGATCTTGCACTCCTTTATTTTTAAACTAAAAAAGACGACTGGAATTTTTCTTTCCAATCGCCTAATACTTTTTTCTATTTTGCAATAGTAACTGAAGATATTCAAAGCCTTATAATATTACTCCCACTCAATGGTTGCTGGTGGTTTACTTGTAATATCATATACAATTCGGTTAATATGTTTTACTTCTCCTACAATTCTGGAGCTTATTTTTTCTAAGATATCATAGGGGATTCTTGCCCAATCTGCTGTCATAAAGTCGGTGGTGGTGACTCCTCGTAATGCTAAGGTATAATCATAGGTTCTATAATCTCCCATAACTCCTACAGAGCGGTTAGAGGTAAGAACTGCAAAGTATTGGTTGATCGCTCGTTCTAATCCTGCTTTTTTTATTTCATCTCGATAGATATAATCCGCATCTCTTAAGATATCTAATTTTTCTTTCGTGATTTCGCCAATTACACGAATTCCAAGTCCTGGTCCTGGGAATGGTTGTCTCCAAACTAGATAATCTGCAAGACCAATTTCTTCTCCCAGTTCTCTTACTTCGTCTTTAAATAAATCTCTTAAGGGTTCAATTAATCCTTTAAAGTCTACGACTTCTGGAAGGCCTCCTACATTATGGTGACTTTTAATAACCGCTGCTTCTCCTTCTCCACTTTCGATAACATCAGGATAAATAGTTCCTTGGGCTAAGTAATCTACTTGTCCAATTTTCTTTCCTTCTTCTTCAAAGACACGTATAAATTCTTCTCCAATGATTTTACGTTTTTCTTCTGGTTCTGTGACTCCTTCTAATTTCTTCAAGAAACGTTCTTGGGCATTGACACGAATAAAGTTCATACCAGAATCTTTAAAGGCCGCTTCTACTTCATCTCCTTCATTTTTTCGCATAAGTCCATGGTCTACAAAAATACAGGTTAGTTGGTTTCCAATAGCCTCGGTTAAAAGTTTGGCACATACGGAAGAGTCTACTCCTCCTGATAAAGCAAGTAGTACTTTTCCCTCTCCCACTTCTTCTCGAATATTGTTGATGGCAGCTTTTACATAGTTTTCCATGGTCCAATCTCCAGTACATCCACAAATATCGTAAAGGAAATTCTTTAACATATCTTTTCCTTCATGGGTATGATGGACTTCTGGATGAAATTGAACTCCATAAATATGCTTTTTATGGTTTGCCATAGCAGCATGAACCGATAAATCTGTAGAGGCGATGGTTTCAAATTCTTCTGGTAATTTTGTTACCATATCGTGATGACTCATCCAAACTTGGTTAGTTTCCATTAATTCTTTAAAGAATGGTGAATCTATGTCTAGTTGTGTTTTCGTCTTACCAAATTCTTTAGCATCTCCTAATTCCACTTTTCCACCTAAATCTGAGGCAATAAGTTGCATCCCATAGCATATTCCTAGTATAGGAATTCCTAAGTCATAAATCTCTGTGGAAATCCTTGGTGGATTTTCATCGTAAACAGAATCTGCTCCTCCAGTAAAGATAATTCCTTCTGGTTTTTTCTCTTTTATCACTTCAAAAGCTTTTTTATAAGGAATTACTTCACAAAACACATGCCATTCTCGTACTCTTCTTGCAATAATTTGGCTATACTGTCCTCCAAAATCAACTATTATTATTTCTTGATGATCCATCTTGTTCCCCCTTTTGATTCTACATATATAGGATACTTCCTTTATTATATCTTAATTTTTGAATCCTGTGTTAAAATTTTAAAAAACAGGCCGGTAAACCGACCTGTTCTTTATCCTATAATATTTCTAATATAGTTTTCCATGTTTTCATGGGAAATTTTACGAATTTCTTCTTCTGTAAATCCTCGTTTTTTCATCATCGCCAAGATATTAGGAATATCTTCTTCTCCTAATAAATCCCTTGGAGTAGCTGTCAAGCCTTCTGGAGGCTTCATAGTTCCTTGGGCTTCTAATGGAAGAAAATCCATAAAGTCAAATCCAAATCCAACTTGGTCAATACCCATAATGGATACTATATGCTCTAATTGAATAACAAGATGCTCTAAATCTTGTTTTTTCAAATCATCAGATATGAAATCACAAGCTGCATTTAATCCAACGATTCCTCCTACTTCCCGTAAAGCTTTTAGCATATCGTCTTTTAAGTTTCTTTTATGGGAAGCTAATGCTCTTGCATTAGAATGACTTGCCATAATAGGCCCATTGGTAATCTTCATCATATCCCAAAAGCCATCATCATTTAAATGACTCACATCTACAATCATTCCTAAATCTTGCATGAGATGAACCACTTTTTTACCTGCTTCTGTTAGTCCTCCTGAAAATTTTGGTCCTTTTGCCAAAGCATTTTCTTCGTTCCAAGTAAGTCCTGCATGACGTACTCCATCTTCATAATAATATTTTTTTAGTAGTTCTAAATCTGTTCCTAAATGAGGTAATCCTTCCATTCCTAGGAGAACCCCTATTTTTCCTTCTTTCAGTGCCTCTTCATAGTCACTCCAAGTTAGAACTTGTTTAATAGCTTTTGCTTCTTTAAATTCATCATGGATGGATTGAAGCATTCCTGTAACCCAACCTAAATAATCATGTTGATGGGCTTCGTCTGTCCATACTACAAAAATAGATCCTGTTACATTTCCTTTTCGAAAACTTTCTTCATAGTGATGATGAAAGACATTTCTTTCTCCTTCTCGTCTTCTGTAATGAATATCTGTAAATAAGTCTGAGTGTGCGTTAAATACACGCATGTTATCACCTTCTTTTCTCTTACATCAAGAAGTTACCTACAATGGTTCCAAAATAGTTCCCTACAATATATCCAAAGAGTCCAACGAAAATTCCTGGTCCGATAAGATTTGTCCAACCTTGGGAAATCGCCATAGCAGATGCTGTTGCAGGTCCACCAATATTTGCATTGGAAGCTATAATGGCATCCTCCATGTTAAAGTTAAAGATTTTCGCTCCTGCAAAGGTAATAAGCATGTTGATAAGAACCATAATAAAACAAAATACCAATAATAAAGGTGCGGTTTTTATTATAATTGGAATGGATGCTGGTACCCCAATTACAACGAAGAATATATAAATGAGGAAGTTCCCCACTTCGTCTGTTCCGTTAATATTATCAAAGAACTTAGGGAATAAAGTTGCTAAAATCATCGTCAATGTTGTAATAATTAAAAATGAATTTCCAAATAATTGATTTAAAATATCCATTAACACATTAGATGTAGGTATTACACTATCAAAGAAATCTGCAATAATATTGGATACTGCCACTATAGTTGTTGCTGTTGCAAAGGTCATAGCAATATCATAAGCTGTTGTAGCTTTTTTCACTTCTTCTTTTTGATCTGTTGCTAATTTTCCATGTTTTTCGATTTCATCAATGTATGGATGGTTTAAATTATTACGGAAAAATCCAATTTTTGGTACAGCAAGAAGAACAATAAAGTATAATGCCATATTAAAGTTATCCGCAACAGTTGCTGCTGAAATCATTGTCTTTGATACATTAAAGATAGATGATAAGGCAACAAAGTTCACTCCACCACCCATGTATGATCCTGTCATAATTCCTGCAATTTGTGCTAGTTCAGGTATGAAAGATTTTAATGCAGCATGAGCTACAATAGCACCTACAATCGTTCCTATCCCTGATATAATAAACAGAATCATAAGTTTTCCTGATTCACGAAAGATTCGTTTCATATTACTCTTAAAAAGTAACATAGGTATACTTAAAGGTATAACATATTCCCAAACAGTATCATATACAGGAGATTCCATAGGAATTACTTTCAAGTTCGTTAATATTACTGCTCCAATAAGTCCTATAATAGCACCTGTGATTTTTTGAGCCCAAGCATACTTACTTTCTAGATAAATACTTACAGCTGTTATAACTAATAAGATTGCCCAAAGTAGCCAAGTTTGGTCTGGGTGAATTAATGCTTGATCCATGTTTTTCTCCTTTCTATTTTTAAATATCTTCCTACATGGTATTCATATCATACCCTCTTTGAAATTTTTTTATGCATAATATATCAATATTTTTTTGTAATTTTAATTTATTGATGATTTCTCCTTTTGTAGAGTTTCAAAAGAGATTCTAAATGATAATGTCAATTAATAAAATTGAATAATCCCTTTAGTATTTTAAATTTTTTCCCTTTTTTCAAAATACTATGGTATAATCTTAACATAGGGGGTGTTACTATGGGTTCAAAATTTACCGGTAACAAAATCCGAGTTTTAAGAAAAAGCAAAAATATGAGCATCAAGGATTTAGCAGAAAAAAGTGATCTTAGTACCGGTTTAATTAGTCAAATTGAACGTGATCTTGTATCCCCTTCCGTCAATGCAATGACGAGAATTGTCCAAGCTTTGGATTCAACAATGGGTGAATTCTTTGATGAAGAATTTACAAAAGAAAGTCCAATCATTATCAAAAAGGACAAAAGAAAAGAAATTTCCGTAAATGATATGCATCGTGTATCAGAAGTGTTATCTCCAACGGATAATCGTCTTATTGAGATGGTTCTAATGCGTTTAGGAAAACACGACGGTAAAGGGCATTTAAAGTTATCATCGCATGAGGGAGAGGAGTGCGGTTATATCATTCAAGGGCGTATGACAATACTCATTGAAGACGAAGTCTATGAATTAGAAGCAGGAGATAGTTTCTATTTTGAGAGTACTAAGCCCCATCAATATGTGAATTATGATGATGAGGAATGTATTTCTATTTGGGCAATGACTCCGCCTAGTTATTAATACATATGGATGAAAATCGCCAAAGGACCCGAAGAACGGGTCCTTTGTTATGTTTCAAATATTAATATACTATTATTTTCTATTTTCTCTTCTGAAAAACAAGGAACTTTACTTTCTCCCTCTTCGGAAAATACGCGGTAAACATCTTTTATCCCATATTTCTCTGGTTGGAAGATTATGTCTTCATTTCTGCCATTAATAGCTACATACATTGTTTTTTCTCCATAAAGACCATATAATAAAAATCCATCTTTATTTTCCAAGACTTTACCTTCTACTTCTTTTCCTCGAAGAAGTTTTTCTTTCCGAAATTTTAGTAAATCTTTAATATATTGGTAGGTTCCATAATGATGCCATTTTTCTGACCAATGAAGTGCGTTAACGGAAGCTGGCCCTTGATAGGTATTTTTTAAGCCTCCTTTTCCTTTTTGCCATTCATTTCCTCCAGCCATAAGGATTGGCCCCCTTGCCAAGGCCAAAAGACTCATTCCTAATTTATATTTCCGACTTAATAGTTCATCATTTCCTAATCCAAACTTTTTTAGTTGATCCCATAAAATATAATCATCATGACAGTTCAAGTAGTAAAGATGTTTTTTCGATGGATACAAAAGAGCTTGTAATATTTTATCTCCTTCTTGAAAATCTCCACCTAAAAAACCTCCAAATCCAAAGTTATTACCACGTACAGCATCTCGAAAGACATCGTCATAGATATAAAACCCAAGATCCTCTTTAGGGCTCCACCTTAAATGTTCTGGCATAGAGTCAGGTAAGGCTGACCAAGGTTCTCCATACAAAAATATATTTGGATTGATTTTTTCCAATCTCTTTTTTGCTTCGATTAAGAATTCTCGGTCTAATAATGCCATAAGGTCAAAGCGAAAACCATCTACTTGAAATTCTCGAACCCAATATTCTAAGGTATCTAATAATAATTTTTGGATATGTGGATGTTCTGTAGCTAATTCATTTCCCACTCCAGAACCATTGGCAATTTCCCCTTTTTTTGTCTTACGATAATAGTTTCCTTGACTTAGTAAATATAAATTAGAATCTTTCGTTCGATAGGTATGATTAAATACAATATCAAAAATTACTCCAATTCCATCTTTGTGTAAACTATCAATCATTTTTTTACATTCACATTTTGTTTTTTTAGGATTTTCAGGACTCGTTCCATAGCCAGGATGAAGAACCCGAAAATGTTCCGGATCATAGCCCCAATTATAGTTATCTTCTTCCAAATAGGCTAAAGGATCTCCAGTCATGGTAACAAAATCTGTTGGTGGCAAGAGATGAACCATAGTAATCCCTAAATCCTTTATATGAGATCTTCCTATATTATCTAAGTTCTCAGAAAACGCAGCAAAGGTTCCTGGGTATTGAAATCCTCCTTCAGGATCTATGGAAAAATCTTTTACATGAACTTCGTAAATCACAAGGTCATCTGAAGGTTCAAAGATTCTCTTTCTTGGTTCTGATTCTTGGGCATATCGACTTCGAATCCCATACACATCTGTTTCTGTACATTGTGGATCTGTAATTTCATATCGATCATCTAAGAGAAAGGTATAGTAATCTCCAGGTTTTAATGGATTAGGGGATATGAAAAATCCTTCCTTTTCTTTTTTCATAGGAAATCGAGAATAGGTATTTCCTTCACTTCCGTGATATATAAGAAGATCCATAGATGTAATACCAATAGCTGGACAAAATAATTTGTTCATAGTTCCCTCCATGTGCGAACACGTCGTAATAGACCTGGTTTTAAAAAATCATCTTTAGTTAGCTTCTTATCAATCCCATCTTTTAAGTATTCATAGGTAATGGAATTTATCACTGGTAGGGAAATAACCTTTAGTTTTTCCCGTAAAGTTCTGTCTTCATTAATTTCACTTCCTAAATATTCAAATCTTCCAGGTAAGAACAAGGTAATGGCAGGTTCCCATAAAGCTGAATTTTCTTTTAAAAATTGGTATTCATATGTTAGTTCTCGTAACAATAGATGGTCTGGAACATTTTCTTCTACTAAAAGAAATCTTCCTATATTTGGAAAACTTCGTCTATAAAAAGAACCTAGTTGGTTTAAAAATTTCTTACGTTTCTCTTTCTTCCCCTTTTTTTTTCGTTCTTTTTCTACCATTTGATATTCATAAACTCGAGCATATTTAAATAAAAGTGCATGATGATTTCTCTTTAAGCTAATAAGCTCTCGTTCTCCTTGCCACATTGAATAAAAAACTTCTTCATCCACATCTCCAATGATTAATGGAGTATCTAAATGGGTCATTTGTAAAAAAGCTTCCTGATATCTTTCTCTAGGATTTTCTTTTTTCAATTTATGATATTCATTTCCCTCTCCAGTTAGGGCAACTTCTTGAGGAAAAAGACCATAGGCAGAGGTCACTTTGGGACTAAAGGCTATAATCCTTCTTTCTCGTCCTAAATATCGTAAAAAAGTAGATGACTCACTTTCTGATAACTCTTCTTTTCGATACCATAGTAACAATTCTTCTTCAGGTGATAGATTACCATCTACAATTCTTGCCCCTACTAAAGGTTCATCTGTTAAGAAATAGTACTCTAATGGTTTGCCGTTTCTACGATGTACTAAATTTTTTCGTAAAGACCAAAGAATGGTTTCTTCCAAGTCTACCCAAGTACCATTCTCAGGAGATACTCCTCGTAACAAAAGAAGGTCGTTTTCATATTTCTTCAAAAGCTCCCACTGTTTTTCCTTGGAGAATGGATTGATAAAGTTTTTTGTATTCATTTCCCGCGCTCTCCCAGCTATTATCTTGTTCCATACATTGAATTCTTAAGTGATCAAATTCTTTCGTACCATAAATTTCTAATCCTCTTTTGATTGCAAATAAAAATTCATGAGCATTGATTGGTCCAAAAGAAATTCCACTTCCCATTTTTGTGTATTTATTATAAGGTTTTACCGTATCCACCAGTCCTCCTGTTTCTCGAACAATGGGAATGGTTCCATACGCTTGTGCATTCATTTGAGAAAGTCCACAAGGCTCAGATAAGGAAGGCATCAATAAATAATCTGCTCCTCCATATACTAAATGAGCATCTTCTTCTGAAAAGTAAATCCCAGCAGACATTTTCTTTGGATAATGTCTTTCCATTTCTCGGAACCTGTCTTCATATTTCTTTTCTCCTGTTCCTAGAACAACTAGTTGTATTTCTTCTTGTAATAGTTCATCTCCAATATGAAGAAGTAAATCCATCCCTTTAGGTTCTACTAAACGGCTAACCACTGACAATAGTGGTACATCCTTTTGAGGAAGTCCCATTTTCTTTTGTAAGATTTTTTTATTCTTCTTTTTCTTTTCTAAAGAGTTTTTATCGAAATTAAAAGGAATACTAGGATCTATCTTTGGATTATAAATTTCCATATCTAAACCATTTAAAATCCCTGTAAATTTATTTTGATATTTCTTTAATAATCCTTCTAATCCTTCTCCATAATAGGAATATTGTAGTTCTTTCGCATAATTTTTACTTACAGTACTCACTTGATCTCCATAGACAATACCAGCTTTCATAAAGTTAATCCCATCGTAGTATTGAACTCCTTCTTCATGAAAATACTTAGGAGATAAACCGCCAATAAATGTTAAACATTCTCGTGGAAAAACCCCTTGATACTTAATATTATGAATGGTAAAGAGTGTTTTAATATCTTTATAATAGGGATCCCCTTTGGCAAAGTCTTTAATATAAAGGGGAATAAACCCGGTATGCCAGTCATTACAATGTACCAAATCTACTTTTAAGTCCATCTCTTTAATAAATTGAGTCACTGCTTTATTAAAAAAGAAAAACCTTTCTCCATCATCTGGCTCCCCATATAATTGTTCTCGATCAAAATACCTTTTAGAGTCTATAAAGTATGTGGTAAGATGTTCTTCCTTTTTTTGAAAGATTCCTGCGTATTGACGACTAACTCCAATATCTACATAGAAGTATCCGATATAATCTAATTCTTTTCCATATTTTTCTTCAACTTGACGATATAGTGGTAAAACCCTTGCCATTTCCACACCTTTTTTTCCTAAGGTAGATGGTAGTGCACCGGAAACATCGGCTAAACCACCAGTTTTTATATATGGAACTGATTCTGATGTGACAAATAAAACTTTCATCCTTCATCCCCCGTTATAACCATTCCCTTTTCGATAACATAGGGTTGGGCTGCACTGCCTACAATGGTAACTCCATCTTCTATCACAACACCTTTGTCTACAATGGCGTTAATCACCACAGCATCTTTTCCTATTTCAGATTTTTGCATAATGATAGAGTTTCGAACCAAAGCTCCCTTTTTTATATTAACTCCTCGAAATAACAATGAATTTTCTACTTCACCATTAATAATACATCCATTTGCAGATAGAATATTTCTTGTATGAGCATCTTCCAAATAAATTGTAGATGGTTCATCCTTTGTCTTAGTGTAGATTCTAGCACCTTTTTGAAAATGTTTTTCGTAATCTTCATTATCTAGTAAATTCATATTTGCTTGGTAATAGGAACTTACATTTCTAATATTTTCCATTGTTCCAGAATATTTATAGGAATTTACAAGGAGTTTATTCTTATGGTTGTTAATCATATCCTCAACCGTTGAAGCATCTCCTTTTTCCAAGGTATCTTCTAATAATTTTATAAATAAATCCTTTTTCATAAAAAACATCCCAAGATACATATTAAACTGGGATTCTGTTCCTAAATTAATCCCAAGGTTTAACAATGTTCCATCTTCATTTAAATGTATTTTATCTGTATTTAAATACTCCATCTTTTCATCTTGTAAAGAACAATACAGTAAGGTAATGTCAGCATTTGTTTTAAGAAAATAATCAAAGGCTTCATCTAAATCAGGTTTTACCAAAATATTTGGTCGAGCAAAAAAGATGTATTTTTCCCGAGATCTTTTAAAAAAATGGACTGTGGAATAGTATTCTCCAATTTCTCCAAACTTTAAGGTATAATGGTCACTGGTTACAGGGGGAAATAAAAAGATTCCTTGAAATCTTCGATTTAAATCCCATGGTTGACCTGTACCAATATGGTCCATCGTAGATCGAATTTTCTTACCTGGGTAAATAGCAATAGAGGTGATTCCGTAATTAGTCATATTAGATAGTGTAAAATCCATTAAACGATAGCGGCAACCATAGGGAAGCATAGAGACAGATCGAGATTTACATAATCCTCCCATATCTCCTTCTTTATAAACTTGACCAATTATTCCAAGTGTACGTTTCATCGTTTCCTCCTATCCTATTACAATACCATCTGGGGAAAGAAGATATACATGATCATCATCTCCACCAATTTTTTCATGTTCTTTAATAACCATATCTTCCATAATTATAGCATTTTCTACAATCGCCCCTTTTCCTACAATGGCGTTTGAGTGAATAACAGAGTTTTTAATAATTGCATCTTCTTTCACACATACATTTGAAAAAAGTATGGAATGTTCTACCTTTCCACCAATAATACATCCTTCATTGACCATGGAGTTTTTCACTTCTCCATTTTCTTGTATTTTATGTGGTGGTAAATTCCTATTATGTGTATAGATTCTCCAGTCTCTATCAAATAAATTTAAAGAATCTTCAGAATCTAGTAAGTCCAAATTCGATTCCCAATAACTTTTAATCGTTCCCACATCTTTCCAGTACCCTTTAAATTTCCATGCCATCATCGTATTTCCCTCTTCTAGCATAAGGGGTAAAATGTCTTTTCCAAAATCATGACTGGAAGCAGGAGATATATCGTCTCGAATTAAGTATTCTCGTAGTACTTCCCAACGAAAAACATAAATCCCCATAGAGGCCATATTGTTCTTTGGTTTTTCAGGCTTTTCGTCAAATTCAAAAATTTTCATAGAATCATCTACATTCACAATCCCAAATCTGGAAGCTTCTTCCCAAGGAACTTCAATGACAGAAATCGTACAATCTGCATCATGTTCCATATGGTATTCGATCATCTTTTGATAATTCATCTTGTAAATATGATCTCCAGAAAGGATTAAAACATGACTAGGATTTACTTCGTCAATATAATCCATATTTTCAAAGATAGCATTGGCAGTTCCTGTAAACCAACGTCCCCCTTCTTCAGAAGCATAAGGAGATAAGATACGAAGTCCCCCTGAAAAACGGTTTAAATCCCATGGAATTCCAATCCCAATATGTTCATTTAATTTATATGGTTTATACTGGGTTAAAATGGCAATTTCACGAATTCCTGAATTTGCAACATTAGATAGGGCAAAGTCAATAATACGATATTTCCCACCGAAGGGGACTGCTGGTTTTGCAGTATCTTTGGTCATTGCTTTTAGCCGACTACCTTGACCACCAGCTAATAACATTGCTAAGACTTTATTTTTCGTTTCCATATATTTTCCTTTCTCTTATTTCGGTTCCTCTAACAATATTCCCCCATATCCAGGTAGGTCAATAGTAATATATTGATCCCTCCCATGAATGGAAAAATCATTCTTTGTTTTATAATTACCCATTCCAGGTCCATGGGTTCGTAAAAGTTCTCGATAGACACCATTTTTTCTAACACCAATGGGATAATTTTTTCTCTCCACAGGGGTAAAATTAAAAGCGACGACTAATACTTCCTCATTATGTATTCGTTCATAGATTATTATACTTTCTTGATGATTTTCATGTTCCACCCAATGAAAGTTTTCATATCCACAATCTTTATAAAGCGCAGGATATTTTTGATACAAATGATTTAGGGTTTTCACAAATTCTAAGATTTCCTGATGATAGGGATACTCTAATAATAGCCAATCTAAACCCTGCCATTCATTCCATTCAATCCACTGTCCAAACTCTCCTCCCATAAAAAGAAGTTTTTTTCCAGGTTGCGTGTATTGATATAGGAGTAATTGTTTTAGACCATAACCTTTATCTTCATAGTTCCCTGGTAATTTATTTATTAAAGACTTTTTACCATGAACCACTTCATCATGGGAAAAGGGTAAAATATAATGTTCGTTAAATCCATACATTAAAGGAAAGGTCAAATTCTTATGATTATCCTTCCTATAAATAGGATCTAAAGTAATATAACCTAGGGTGTCATGCATCCATCCCATATTCCATTTAAAATGAAAGCCAAGGCCACCTTCTTCCACAGGTTTTGTTACATTAGGAAAGGAAGATGAATCCTCAGCGATTAATATAGCTCCTGGTACTTCCTTTCGTATCAATTGTGTTAGTTCTTTTATAAATGCCAATCCCACAGGATCGGCCTCCCTTATATTGGATCCTGTAAAAATCCCTTCCCCACTTAATAAATAAGCTACTGCATCTATTCTTAATCCATCAAATTGAAATTCCTTTAACCAATAAAGAGCATTAGAATATAGGAAAGACCGAATAGGCCCCCAACCTAAATTAAAGTTTTTCGTCTGCCAATGAGGATTTTCTCCTTTTTCCCCAGAATATTCATACAATGGATCTCCGTCAAAGTTTGCCAAACCATGGGCATCCTTTACAAAATGATAGGGTACCCAATCTAAAATTAAACCAATCCCCATATTATGTGCCTTATGAATAAAATATCTTAAATCCTCAGGACTTCCAAAACGTGAAGTGGGGGAAAAATAACCTGTTTGCTGATATCCCCAGCTTCCATCATAAGGATGTTCTCCTAAAGGCATTAGTTCTATATGGGTAAACCCCATTTCTTTCACATATGGCAATAGACTATTTGCTAATTCTCGATAGGTATAATAACGATTGTCTTCATGACGACGCCAAGAAGATAGATTTACTTCATAGATTGTCATAGGCTGATAATAGTCAAAGGAAGTTATCCTTTCTTTCGTAGGAGGTAAATCCACAATAATCGAAGCAGTGTTTGGGGCTTTTTCAGAAAACCTAGCATAAGGGTCACTTTTATAAAGCTCTTCTCCTCGACGGGTGATGACCCGATATTTATACCTATCTCCAACCTTTGCTTCGGATAACGAAATCGTCCAAAATTCTTTATCTTGTTCACATTTCATCGGATGACTCCATGGATTCCATTCATTGAAATCTCCAACTAAATAAACTTCTCTAGCATTTGGTGCCCAAAGGGTAAATCGAACTCCTTGTTCTTTTACAATAGCTCCCATTCTCCGGTAGGCATCGATTTCTTTTCCTTCAAAAAACAAATATTCTTTAAAAGAATCTCCACCTTCATATAAAATCATATTGGATCCTCCGGGTCAAAATATACATTCCCAAAGATATTTTCTTTTGCTTCTAATTTTCCTTCTTGGACCAGTTTTTTTAAATAATCTTTTAGTTCTTCCACACCATAATTAACCTGTGCCTTAGCAGAAAGATCTTGGATAATATACATTAAATCCCCAGCTTCGTTAATAGGAAGATATCCTTTGATATGTTGGAAAATTTTGTCCATTTTCTCTTCCTCTTTACCCCATAATTCATCAAAGGGATTTTCCTTATGGGGACTTTCTGTAAAGGCTCCACGAATTCGTCCATAAATTGTTCGTCCCATTTGAGAAGAAGAAATAAATACATCTCCTGTTCGCAAGTAAGGAAGTCTTTTTGCCTCTTCAGAAGTAATATCTGTTTCTTCCCGAATAGTATCAATATCTGAAGCACGAACAGTACGAAAGATACATTTTGTATTTAACTGGGCTGTTATAGTTTCATCAAGTAATGTAGGTCTTTGGGTTGCTAATATTAAAAACACACCATATTTTCTACCTTCTTGAGAAATCTCCTTTAATACATTTTTTGCTGGAGTATCTACTCCCTTAGGAGCAAAATTATGGGCCTCATCGGTGACTACTACAAATGGAGGAAAATAATCTTTAACTTCCCCTCTATACTTCCCATCTCGATGCTCTCTTCGAAGATGATAAAGATGATTGATAAGATAGGTTGAAAATACATTAAGGATTCTAGTGCTCCCTTGGATAACTACAAGTTTACCTCCTTGTAATGACTCTTCCACAGGAAGAACATCTTGGTTAAAGATTCCCTCATACTCTAGATTTTGAAGTCTCCAGGAAATTCCTCGTACCGATTGATTATGACATTTTTTGTCATACTTATCATATACTTCTAATCGTCGCTCCCAAGTTTTTTTCTTATCTCCATCAGAATATTCAATTTCTGCTAAAATAGCTTCCCTTCCATTCATATCTTGAACTTTCAGTAAGTCATCTATTCTTTCTTTGAAGGAGTATAGATTATTCCCTTTAACGAAAAGAACATCTACCACATTACTCATTGGTTCACTTAATGGTGCCACTGCTCCTAGTAAATTCTTTATATCTCCCCTTGTTAAATGCTCAAACTTTACTCCAATATCTTCTCCAATACTTAGAATCCGATAGGTATCTTTAAAATATCCTACCTCACCTTTTTCAGAAGGATCAGAAAAATCCATTTCATAATGAGGGTCTAAAACTAAAGTAGGCACTTTCTTTTTCATCAGTTCCTCTAAAAAGACTCGAAGACCAAAACTTTTTCCTGATCCAGATCCTCCAAATACTCCAATATGAGGATATTGATGCATTCCTCGTAAGTTTAAAAAATAGGGAACTTCTCTTTGCTCAACCCATTGTCCCTCTTCAAAAGTCCAAAGTAAATCTTTTAAATCTTCTTCCATTTCGTCATAAAGTCCATCTGTATTACGGATCACACCAAGTAAAAGTCCCTCTTTTGGATTTCCTTGTACTAAATGATCTCGAACTTCTTCAAAATGAGGGGGTCTTGCTGAACAACCTGTTAACACAGGAAAGAGTGCTTCGTTAAAGAGCCTTACTTTTGCTAGGTAAATCGTTTCATCATCCACATCATACCCCATGGCTCGTAAACTTTCCAACACACCAGCATCTACAAAATCTCCACCAACTTCTAAGGGGATAAATCGATTATAGGTTCTAGCTTCAACAACTTCCCCTCTTAAATCCCCTTGCACTGGATCTTGTAATATCACATACTCATTAATTCTAAAATTTCGTTCTCTACTTCCAAGCATAACTTCCTGTTGGGTTGTAACTCCCACTACTTGCATCCTATCACCTCATCGTTCTTAAATCCCGTTCCGATACAAAAAATCGCATATATATCTCTCGATCTAAATATTCTTCTAACATCGCTTCCATATATTTATCAGATATTTTTGCTTGAGCATCTACAATATCCAACCATAAAGGAACCCCACGACCATCTACTGGAGTTAAAGAAAAGACTAAATTAGAAAGTTCTTCTAAAGACTCCCCTTGTTCTGCTGGTACATCTAGTCCAATTACTTGAATGGATGTAGATGGACGTAAAAAAGCAGATGAAAATCCTTCGTCGTACTTTTGATTCTTATCATCATCAATGAAAAGAACCTTTCCGTAAGGAAGATTTCCAAAAAGGATTTCCCGATCATAAATACCTTCCACTCGGCTAAGGATATTCGTTTTAATATCCTTAATAACACCTAATAATAAAATTCCTTGATTCAAACAAAGATTACGTAGTTCTTCCCATTTTATAGAATCATTAATCTTATATCGAATTAATCCACCATCCATCATAAGAATCTTTACCTTATGTTTTTTTACAAAGTCTATTGCCACATCTAATTCCACACCAGCCAAAATCCTTCTTCTAGGATCAATAGGAGTTTCTTCGAAAGACTCCTTTATATGTTTATCTAAAAGTGGTGTATAAATTTCTTCTACATACTCTTCTTTTCCATCTGTACTCTTTGCAAGACCTCGATAAATTTCTACATAATGAGGATGGGCTCCACCTTTCCGATTCACCGAACCATCTACACCAACCACAGGACCCATTTCCTTTAATACATCTGGTTTTAACCGTTCCATCGTGGATAAAGTTCCCCCTCGTTCCGTTAAGAACTGAGTAAATTCCTTTTCTTTCCATGTTAATGCTTCTTCGTATTTATCTTTTATTAATTGATTCAAGACTTGGAGTTCTTTCCCCATTCGTTTTTCTTCTTGTCTCATAATTTTAAACTCTCTTCATACACATTATTCTTTGGTAATTGAAATTCTTTAGCAACCTCTTTTACTGCTTGAGATTTTTTCATACCTAAGTTGATTTTTCGCAACAACTCTTCTTGAATATTAATTTCTCTTTCTTCCTTTTCTTTTCCTTCTATAATTAACACAAATTCTCCTTTTGGATAATAGGAAATTTCACCAGCTACAAATTCACTTAATCTTCCCCGTATATATTCCTCATGAACTTTTGTAAGTTCTCTTCCTATTACAATATTTCGATTCCCTAAAACCTCATATAACAAGGATAATGTCTTTTCCAGACGATGGGGACTTTCATAAAAGACGATAGGATCCCAGAAAGATTCTAATTCTTCTAAAACCTTTTTCTTATCCCCTTCCTTATGAGGCAAAAATCCGTAAAAATAATATTTCCCATTGGTACATCCACTTCCAACTACAGCAGTAAGAACTGCAGAAGGGCCAGGAAGAACTTCAACAGGAATCTTTTCCTCTTGGCATTTTTTAATTAGAATTTCACCAGGATCAGAAATACCAGGCATACCTGCATCAGAAATTAAACCAATCTTTTCTCCAGCTTTTAACCGAGAGATTAATTCCTTAGATCTTTCCCTTTCATTATGCTTATGGTATGAAATCTTTGGTGTTTTAATATTATAATGATGTAAAAGAATACCACTTGTTCTAGTATCTTCACAAGCTATAAGATCTACTTCTGAAAGGATACGAATTCCTCGTAAAGTCATATCTTCTAAATTTCCAATAGGGGTGGGAATGATATATAATTTAGACATTTTTTCCCTCTTCTCCATAAATATTTTTATAATCTAAGGGTCTTCCCTCTTTATCGTATAAAAATTGGGAAGGTTCTATTTTTAGAAATGATTTTCCTCCTTTTAATCCTTCCACAGCAAAAATAAAAGGTGGCTCCCCTTGTTTTTTCGATAAAAATTGAATCCTTTTTGGCTCTAATTTATAGGTTCTTAGCCATGTTAATCCATCTACCAATCTTTGTGCTGGTAAAACAAAATATCCACGACCTCCACCTTTTAATAAACGAGATGCCCCATATATAAAATCCTCTAAGGATCTATTTTCTTCTTGTTTCGCCAAAGCTTTATAGGGAGATAATTTTTTTAAACTATTTTTAAAATAAGGTGGATTCACTAAGACAGTATCATAAGTGTTTTTATGACTTTCTGAAAAATCTAAAACATCTTCACAATAGGCATAAACAATATCTTCCAAGTGATTATATTTTATTGATTGTTCTAGTAAATTTATAACTTCTGGAAGAATATCAACGCTATCAACACGAATAACTTCTTTTTGATAGGCAGCATATAGGGAAAGGAGCCCTGTCCCACAACCTAAGTCTGCCACCTTCCCCTTTGGACTGGCAAAGTGGGTTAAGAATACAGAATCGACACTATAAGAAAATAAATGTTTTGATTGAAAAATACTATATGTAGTACTTGGGACAAAATCCATAACTCCTCCTAACTCTTTTATTATTATATCATGAAGTATCCCTTCTGTACTCTTATCAAGACTTCTTTTAAAGTCATTCCCATAATAAAGTTTTTTATATTATTAATCTATATTTTTATATATGATAGTATAGATTGTTTAAGGGTATATAGTATATTAGTATGAATTCTATACTATTATAAGAAAGACGAAAGAAACTAAGGAGGTTTTTATGACGAAGAAAAAGAATCCTAAGGAAGAACAGTTAAAACAGTCTTATGTAGATGACAAAGATGCTACAATGACGACAAATGAAGGTGTTCCCATTCATGAAGATAATTTTACACTAAAGGCTGGAGAACGAGGTCCTTCTCTAATGCAAGATTTTCGTTTTCAAGAAAAACTAATGCATTTTGACCGAGAAAGAATTCCTGAAAGAGTGGTTCACGCAAGGGGAACTGCTGCTCATGGAGTTTTTACATGTACCAAAAATATGAGTAAGTATACTGCAGCTAGTTTCCTGTCAAAAAAAGGGAAAGAAACACCTGTATTCTTACGTATTTCCACAGTGCAAGGTTCTAAAGGTTCTGCAGATACAGTTCGAGACCCCCATGGATTTGCAGTGAAATTTTATACTGACGAAGGTAATTTTGATATTCCAGGACTAACACATCCAGTATTTTTTATTCAAGATGCTATTAAATTTCCAGACATTATCCATGCAGTAAAACCAGAGCCTAAGAATGAAGTGCCTCAAGGCCAATCCGCTCATAATAATTTCTGGGATTTTGTTGCTAATAACCCAGAAACTTTACACAATGTATTTTGGACTATGAGTGACCGTGCAATACCAAGATCCTATCGAATGGTAGATGGATTTGGACTTCATACTTATAAATTTGTAACAGAAGATGAAGAAGTCTTTTTTGTAAAATTCCACTTTAAACCGGAATTAGGAGTCCATTCTCTTGTTTGGGATGAAGCCCAAAAATTACAAGGAAGAGATCCTGATTTCCATCGTAAGGATTTAGAAGAAGCAATCCAAAAAGGAGATTATCCAAGATGGACCTTTGGTGTACAAATAATTCCTGAAAAAGATGAATTTATGTTTGATTTTGATATTTTAGATCCTACAAAGTTATGGCCTGAAGAATTAGTACCTGTTACAGAATGTGGTACTTTAGAATTAAATAGAACGGTGGAAAACTTTTTTGCAGAAAATGAACAAGCAGCTTTTCACCCTGGTAATTTAGTTCGTGGTATTGAAGCTAGTAATGACCCATTGCTCCAAGGTAGAATGTTCTCCTATACGGATACTCAAATGTATCGTCTAAATGGACCGAATTTTCAAGATTTACCTATTAACAGACCATTAGTAGATGTTCATAATAATCAAAGAGATGGAAGTCATCAACATAGAATCCATACTTCCCGTACTAATTATACCAATAACTCTTTAACAGATAATGCTCCAAAGGAATGTCCTTTCCATAGTGGTGGTTATAAAGAAGTAGAAGCAGCTTTAGAAGGATTTGTTACAAAGGCTAGACCGGAAAAATTCTTGGATTTTTATACACAACCTAGAATGTTTTATAACTCATTAACAGAGCCGGAACAACAACATATGAAAGATGCCATTAAGTTTGAGCTTACAAAATGTGATGAAGTGTCAGTTCGCCAACAAGTAATCAATTTATTAGATCGTGTAGATTCTGATATTGCCAAAGAAATTGGAGATTATCTAGGACTTAAAGTCCAAAAAGGTGGCAATGAAAAAAATAAAGATAATCATGAGGCCATAGGAACAGGAGATGGAGAAAGAAAAGACTATGACTATAAAGGAAAATCTGTGGAAAAATCAAAAGCTCTTTCCCAAGAAAATACTCCAAAAAAACCAAATACTTTAAAAGTTGGAGTTATGATTTTAGATAATTATGATAAAGATGAAGTTATTCCTGTTTTAAAGGAAATGGAAGATGCAGGAATGTATCTAGAATTAGTATCAAATCATTTAGGGGATATGGATATGGGCAAAAAGGATAAGATGATGATTGCCGAATCCTTTACCACTACCGATGCTGTTCTTTACGATGCTTTATATGTGGCAGGGGTAAAAAACCTAGAACCAGAACTTATGGGACGTTTAAAAGGTTTTATCGATGATACCTATACTCATTTTAAACCATTAATCTTAGCTTCCGATTTTCATGATCTCCTAGAAAAAGAACGTCACGATGAACCTGGAATTCTTTTAGGGGATAAAGAAGGAAAATACAAAGATGATGTAGTAGAACTTGTAACTCAAATGAGATTCTGGGATAGAGATCAATCAAAGTAAGGAAGTGGCTAGTATGAAAGGTTTAATATCTTATAGTTCAAGAACTGGAAATACGAAAAAATTAGCAGAAACTATTTATGAACATTTATCTTCTGTATACGATTTGGATATAAAATCTGTGAAAGAAACATTTGATCCAAAGGACTATGATTTTATTCTCCATGGAATTTGGGTTCGAATGACAGGTTTAGATAAGGATTCTAAAAAGTTTTTATCCCATTTACCAAAGGGAATGAAAGTAGGAATTTTTGGAACAAGTGGAGGAGAACATGCTTCTGCCCATTCTAAAAGACTAGATGATGCTTTAAAACATGCAGAAAATCCCTTTGAGTCCTTAGGAACAAAACTTACCTATGGAAAAGTGGATCCAAGTATGATTAGTAAAATTGACGGAATTATCGGGAATTTACTTCCAAAGAAGATGAAGTCTTATATTAAAGAAATGTCATTACATTCAAGAGAAGCAACCGAAGAAGAAAGACTGGAAGTTGCTGATTATTTTAAAAATCAATTACAAGAAAAACTATAGAATTAGGCTCCTCGTTTTAAGGAGCCTAATTTTATTTCCATAAAAAATA
This sequence comes from Tissierellia bacterium, assembly GCA_030537855.1. Lineage (GTDB taxonomy): Bacteria > Bacillota > Clostridia > Tissierellales > Peptoniphilaceae > JAUNVD01. The sequence goes on from JAUNVD010000007.1 coordinate 21,694, forward strand.
TCTGCCAAGACATCTTAGCAGATATTTTTTATATTAAAAGGGGTTAGAGAATCTAACGAATAATAATCATATTCTCAAACCTTATGGTAAAGGTGGTTGTGTTTGTTCATGGGATATTTTACGAACACGTCCATAAATCGTAAAGACTATCATTCCGATAACTGCATTAATAACAATGGCTCCCCCAGGTTTAATGTCAAATTTCCAAGATAGTACAATTCCAACCATCATATAAAGAACACCTAAAATAACAGTAGTAAAAAATGTACTCTTATATGATCTAGCTACGATAAGGGAAGTTGCAACAGGTAGTACCACTAAAGAAGTTACCATTAAAGCTCCTACCATTTTTACTGCTAAAGCAATGGTTACTGCTGCTAAAAAAGTAAAGATTGTATTGATTCTTTTCGTATTTACTCCAGATAATCTAGCTGTATTCGGGTCAATGGAAATTGACAATAAAGCTGCATATCTTGTAATAGACGCTACAAGAACCAAGATAAATACTATCCCAACATTAATAACATCAATATTTGTTACTGATGAAATACTCCCAAATAAATAGGACTCAAAGGAATTTCCCCCTGGTGCAAAATCAGATAAAATTGCTGCAATCCCAAGTCCTGTACTCATAATAACTGCTGTTGCCATATCCCCATATTGAGGGAATTTTTTACGAATCGTTTCAATTAAAAATGCGGCAATCACACAGACAATCATCGATCCAATAATCGGGTCAAAGCCCAAGATCAATCCTAAACCAACTCCTGTTAAAGATGTATGGGAGAGAGCATCTCCAATCATAGAGGTTTTTCGATTGACCATTACAATTCCAATCAATGGAATCATCACTGATAACATAAACCCTACTAAGAGGGCCTTACGCATAAATGCAAAACTTAACATGATTTTATAACTCCATCCTCTATTCTATAAGTCTCACTGACTTCTGCTATACTCTCTATCTCTTTTAACTCGTGAGTAACCATAACTACAGTAATCCCACGATTTTGGTTTAAATCTCTTAGGGTTCGGATAAAATGTTCCTTATTATCCTTATCTACTCCAGCTGTAGGCTCGTCTAAGATTAATAGTTTTGGATTATTAATTAAGGCTCGACAAATCATCGCCCTTTGTTGTAATCCTCCAGAAAGTTCGTTTACTGGACGATAAATATACTTTTCCATACCCATTTCTCTTAATACAGCTTTAGCTTTTTCATAATGTTTTTTGTTAGGAATTTTTAACCAGCCAAAATCCTCATAAAGATTTAAGGTTACAAGTTCTAAACATGTTATAGGGAAGGCAATAGAGTTTACTACGTTGATTTGAGGAACATATCCGATTTCCTTGTAACTTGTATAGGTTTCAATAGGTTTTCCTAAAATATTAACTTCTCCTCGTCGAGGTTTTAATTCCCCAAGCATAACTTTTAGTAAGGTGGATTTACCGCTACCATTCCCTCCAAGTATTAAAACAAATCCCCCTTCTTTAATCTTTAAATTACAGTCATGAAGGACTAGGTCTTCATTATAGCCAAAGTCCATATCTTTAATATCTATGGCAGCCAAGCTCTCACCTCCTCATTGATTCATATAGATTTTCTAAATTCATTTCCATTAAATCTACATAATTTAAATTTTTATCTCTTTGTTCTTTGGTAATATACTCCATAGAAGCTAAGGGTACAATTTCTCCACCAATTTCTTCTGCTAAAGCTTGTGCTCCTTTAGGCTGAGTACCAAATTCATAAAAGATAGTTTTTATATCTTTAGCTTGGGCAAAGTCCACTGCCTTTTTTATCGTTTTCAAACTAGGATCTTCTATACTTGTAAGTCCTTGTAATGGATATTGAATCAAATCAAAATCCCTTGCTAAATATGCATAAGCATAATGCATAACAATAAATTCTCGATGTTCTAACTCTCGGAATTTATCATTATATTCTGCTTGTAAACTTGTTAAAGCATCTACATAATTTAATTTATTTTTTCTAAATTTTCTTTCATATTTTGGATATTTTTTAATAAATTTATCTTGAATACTGTTAATATATCTTTTCCCATTGTCTATAGATAACCAAGAATGAGGGTCATAGGTTATCTTATCCATACCAGAAGATGAACCTTCTAGTAGAATTTTCATTTTATCTGTATCTCTTAAAAGATCTCCATTTAAATCTAAAAGTTCATAAGGCAATAATTCTTCTGTTAAGCGATCACAGATAAATACCCAATTCCCTGCTTCTGGTAATTTATAATAAATCTGTCCAGACTCATGGCCCATCTCAATGCCGTATACTATTCCGTCTTCCACATCGATGGTTTCTTTTTGATGTATTAATTTCCCCTTTTGTTCCATGATTTTTTTACCCTTGGCCACTAATTCCTCAAGATCTAAATTATCTTTATTATTAAAAAAGGCAATTCTCATAACATCTTCATGAGTATGCCCAAAATCAAGGGTATATTTTTTCGTATCTAAATCCAAGCTTGCCATAAATTGAAAGTCTCCAATGGCAGCTGCTCCTTTATAGGTAATAAGGTCTACAGATTCTGACAAAACTAGCACATCTAAATCTGGTAAGTTTTCTCTTACTGTTTCTACCCAAGGTTCCATATTAGCTCCGTTAACTACTAATAAGTCAGCATCGGCCAATTGTTTCATATCCTTTGGGGAAGGCTCCCATAGATGTGCCGCTTTATCTTCCGGCATAAAAGAGCGTACTTCTAGTACATCTCCTGCAACCAATTTTGTTAGATCATAAATTGGAAAAAAGGAGGTATAGACAACAGGTTTTCCAGATTCTTCTACCGCTTCTTTCTCATTACTACATCCAGCTAAAAGCAATACAAATATTAAGAAAATCAAAGGAAAAACCCATTTTTTCTTCATATAATCCTCCTAAAAAGAGAGGTTGAATTTGGAAATGGAGGTTCCATTGGAACCTACCATTTCAATCTTCTCCCTCTTTACATTATTTATTATTCAGTAATTTCTTCTGTTAATTGAGCCATAGTAGAAGATGGTTTTACAAAAGTTGGGTACCATCCCTCTTTTGCTAATAATTCATCAGCATCATCTCCATATCTCATATGGAAGTGAGTAAGAGCTTCTTCTCCATGAACAGGCATCATTAATAGAACTTTATAAGGTGCATCATCAGATTTAGCTTTGAAGATATTCCACTCTAATGTGGAAGCACCATGTTGTACTTCTTTGGATTCTACAAATTCAAATTCAGATTCACCAATGGAATTACCGTCTTTGTCTTTAAATCCATCTAAGAAAGTAACTTTATCTCCTTCAATTACCAAACCATCAAAATCACATTGTCTTTTTGCAACATAATCAGCTTTTGCTTTGGCAACATCTACACCTTCTTTTTCTGCTAACTCTTCAAAAGCAGGTTGTAACTCCTCTTCATCAAGGTAAGCACCCATATTATTCCACTCGCCATCCCAATCTGCCATAGAAATTTCGCCACCTGTATCTTCAGCAGCTTCGTTATTATGGTTATGATTGTTTTCTACAGCTTCATTATTTGCAGCATTGTTTCCAGCGTTATTAGCAGCATTATTGCCACCATTTCCGCCACCACAAGCAGTAAGTAATAATGCGGAAGCAAGAGTTCCAACAACGATTAATTTTTTAAAGTTTTTCATAAGAACCTCCTAAAAGTAATTGATATGATATATACAATGATAACATATATCATTGATATTGCAACCAATTTCTATTGTTTTTTATTTTACCGTAATATTTTATAAATACCACACTTTTTTATTATTTTGTTCGATTCCAAATACATTTTATTAATATATTGAATCATATTTTTCTTTTTATCCACTGTATTTAAAGTTTTACAAGTGAATATTAATTATTTTTTCAATATATTTAACTGATTTTTAAATACATATGAATATTATTTAAAAAAATAAAAATATAAATAAAATTCTTTTTTATAAATAAGGTTTTAATTGATATTAAAAATCAATACCTAGTATTAAAAAACCTCTACAATGTTTACTCATTTTTACAAACATTATAGAGGTTCAAATGTATCTTTAATTCTTCCTTAAATCTTTTTCTTCCATTTTAAATAATAAAACCCTTCAAGAACTCCTCCACCAATATTTCTTGCTTTATCAGAAATATAATAACATGCACTTACCTCTCCTCGAGGATCAACATCTGCAATTTTCATTCCTTTATGGACGATTGTACCATCACCAATTAATCCTCGTAATACTCCATCAAGTTTAGATTTAACAGCTACATCTTCGATTTGGGCAATCTTTTCTCCCTTTTTTACAAGATCTCCAATCTTACGAATATGTTTCAGTTCTCCAGAGTTTGGTGCATGGATGACTCTTTCAGAAGTATAACCCATAATGTCCCCAGGAATTCCTGTGTTTTCCTGAGGAGGTCCAGAAAAAATAAGTCGCCCTAAATCATGGCCACGATTTGTTTCTACTACTAAATCCACATCTTCTCCTGCAATAAATCCAGGTCCAACTCCAATGGTAATTGGGGCCATATTTTTATTGGTTCCTATATTCTTTTTTGCCAAAATAGCATCCACCACAGCCATAGGTTTTATCTCATAAATAGAGTCCCCTTTTGGATCTACGTACAATGGAATATTCCCTTGATCCCATACTTTTTCAATTTCTTTTAAAGAATCGATACGAACAGCCTTTATATCTTCAACTTCTTTTTCCCCAAAATAGACAGCATCACAAAGTGCAACTCCACGGCGAATAGCCGTTGGCTTCTCAACATCTAAAATTAAAATAGCATTTCCACTACGATGTAATTTTTGTATAATACCTGTGGCCACATCTCCTCCACCACGAATAATGATGATTGGTTTTTCTTTATAGTACATCATTGATTTTCTCATAATCTTTTGGAGTATCAATATCTGTGTGTTCAAGACCTTCTTCTATGACTACCTTTTCCACAGGGTGGTCTTTTAATAAAAGAACTCCTCCTTCATCTCCTTTTAAGGCTAGGAGACCTTCCTTCGTATTTGCTGGAAATAGCATTGGCGCACCACGTTTTCCATCATAGTATGGTACTGTTATTTTTGTAGGATCTTTTTGGAAAGTTTCGGTGATTTTTTCTACTGTCTCTTTCGAAACAAAAGGCTGGTCACAAACAAAGAACATATACCCTTCTAATTTCTCTGGTGAATTTTCCACTCCAATTCGAATAGATTCAGACTTACCAATATGAGCATTGGGATTGTCAAAGACTTCAAATCCTTTTTCTTTTCCATATTCTAAAATATCTTTATCATTGGAAACTAAAATTTTAGGTCTAAAGTCCATTTCTGCCACTAGATCTACCGTATACTTATACATTTCTTTTCCATCAATAAGAAGTTTTAGTTTATTTTCTCCCATTCTTCTGGATAATCCTGAAGCCATAACTATTGCACTAATCATAAAATATCCCCTTTCTTCCAGAGCCATAAAAGAAATGTATATCTTTACATTCCTTTTTCAGTATTTCTATAATATTTTTCCCATACCTTAATAATTCTTTTGTATCACAACCATTTAAAAAAAAGAATTTTTCTCCCATTGCATATTGGAAAATACCATTTTCTTCAATGATTATCCTTTTTAATACATCTATATTCATAGTATTTCCATATCTTTTTTGAAATAATGGATATTGAAAAACAGTATCCTCTGATAATTCCATACTTAGAGAATAGATAGGTAGGATTCCTAAGGTTTTGGTGGTACCTGGTAATATAACAGGTTCCCAAGTTTCCCATGCTTTTAGTGGAAGTCCTCGACTCCCATCTCCTTCATATATCGTATATGAAAACTCATCGATTTTTGGAAAGTTATCTTGATGGTATCCAATCATCTTCTTTCCTTTTTTTTCCTTTGCCGAAATTACTAAAGCAGTATTTGGTACATCTTTTAAGTCAAAAACTAAAGTTTCATCTTCTTTTAAATTTTCAGGAATGAGTATTTTTGTAGATACCGTTAATAAAGTCTTTCCTCTTTTTTTATATTCTCTCCCCAAATAATAGAGCATCGTCGTCTTTCCATGACAACCTACAATCCCAAGAATATCTTTTTCCTTCATATTCAATATAGAGTCTATGGATTTTTTCATATTTCCCCCTACTTATGTTTATACCCATAGTTTAAAGTTTTCTCCCAAAAGAAAAAGGAGAGGTTCCCCTCTCCTGTCTCTTATCTAAATTTTTTCTTTGGTCTAGAATACGCTGTTTCTTCCATTGGGAATTTCGTTCGTAACTGACCGTCTAATTTATAATATGCTCCTTGAGCTGCTGGTGCAGTTGGAATAGTTGCAATTTCTCCAATACCTTTTGCTCCATAGGCAGCATCTAGTAATTTATTTTTCTCTACATAAATTGCATTAATATCCGGTATATCTGTACTTCTCATTAGACCTAGTGTACCAAATTTAGATTTTACTTTACAATCTTCTAGTTTAAAGTCTTCCGTTAAAGCATAACCAAGTCCCATAAGAACTCCACCTTCAATTTGTCCTTGAATAGAAGTTGGGTTAACAACTTTTCCAGAGTCATGGGCAGCATACACCTTATCTACAAGACCATCTTCATCTAGCACCACAAGATGAGTTGCAAATCCATAGGCAATATGACTCTTTGGATTTGGCTTGTCACTTCCAAGAGGATCCGTTGGTTCAAAGTATTCTGCAAAGAATTCTTTTCCTTCTAATTTATGGGGATCTCCACCAACTTCATCCAATGCCTTTTTCACATCTACACATACCATACGAATGGCTTCCCCAGTTAATAGGGTTTGACGTGATCCAGAAGTTGTTCCTGAGTCCGGTGAAGTTTCTGTATTTGGAGGCATAATCTTAATTTGATCTGTTGTTAAACCAGTATCTTGAGATAACATTTGTAGTGCAACCGTCATAAAACCTTGTCCAATATCAGATGCTGCAGAATATAATTTTAAAATTCCTTCTTCAAAGACAACTCTACAACGTCCTTTATCTGGAAGCCCTACTCCAACACCAGCATTTTTCATGGCACATGCAATACCAGCACGGTCTTTATTTTCTTCATAAACATCTTTAACTGCTTCTAAAGTTTCTTTTAATGCTGTAGATACATCTGCAATTTGCCCATTAGGTAGTACTTTTCCAGGTTCAATCGCATTACGATATCTAATTTCCCAAGGTGAGATTCCAACTTTTTCTGCCAATAAATTTAAATTAGATTCAAAGGCAAAGTTAGATTGACAAACTCCAAACCCACGGAATGCACCAGCAGGAGGATTGTTTGTATAATAACCATATCCATGAATTTCTGTATTTTCATAAGCATAAGGTCCAGGGGCATGGGTACAAGCACGTTCTAGTACCGGGCCACAAAGGGATGCATATGCTCCAGTATCAAAGTAAATGGTAGCTTTCAGTCCCTGAATAATTCCATTTTCATCTACACCAACTGTAAAGTCCGCTTCCATAGCATGACGTTTTGGATGGAAGGCGAGAGATTCATCACGAGTTAATTTACATTTTACAGGACGATTAAATTTCCAAGCAGCTAATGCTGATATATGTTGAACACTTACATCTTCTTTTCCACCAAAGCCGCCACCAATTAATTGATTTTCTACTACAACTTTTTCTTCTGGCCAGCCAAACATAATGGCAATTTCTTTTCTGGTGTCATAAGCTCCTTGGTCTGTTGATAATACTTTTACTCCATCTTTATAAGGCATAGCAACAGCACATTCTGGTTCTAGGAAAGCATGTTCTGTAAAAGGAGTGGAATAATGATGTGTTACCACAAATTTTGAATTCTTTAATGCTTCTTCTGCATTACCCCTTAATACATGACGCTCTTGACAAAGATTTCCATTAGAATGAACTTTTGGAGCTCCTTCTGCCTTTGCTTCTTCAATATTACGAACAGGTTCTAATTCTTCATATTCTATTTTTACTAATTTTTTCGCTTCTGCTAAAGTATTTTCATCTTCTGCCACAACTAATGCAATGGCATCTCCCATATATCTGGTAATATCTCCTTCTGCAATCATTACATCCCAATCTTGTTGGATATGACCAACCTTATTATTTGGAACATCCTTTGCAGTTAAAACCCCTACAACTCCAGGTAAAGCTTCTGCTTCGGAAGTATCAATGGAAAGAACTTTTGCTCTTGGATATTTTGTTCTAACAGCTGACCCATAAGCCATACCATCTAAGTAAATATCATCTGGATATACACCAATTCCAAGAACCTTATCATGGACATCTATACGATGAACACGATCTCCAATTGCCACATCTTTTTCTTGTTCTTCCATGGTTACATCTCCACGAAGAATATCAGCTGTTAAAGCAATTCCTTCTATGATTTTACGATATCCAGTACAACGACAAATATTACCTCTAATTGCTTTTTTGATTTCATCTTCTGTAGGATTTAAATTTTGATCCAATAATGCTTTTGCACTCATTACCATTCCTGGAATACAGAATCCACATTGAACAGCACCTTTTTCACCAAAGGCATAGACAAATGCATCTTTTTCGTTTTGGGGAATCCCTTCTACTGTGATGATTTCTTTCCCTACTGATTTTTTTGTTGTAGGAATACAAGCTTTTGTTGCTTTTCCATCAACTAAAATCGTACAGGTTCCACATGCTCCTTGAGAACATCCATCTTTTACACTATGTAAATGCAAATCATCTCGTAAAAATCGGATTAGCCTCTTATCCTCCGTTGTCTCATACGTTTTCCCATTTACAGATAACTTATATACTTCTTTCGACATAATCCACCTCTCTATCTTTATTTTAATTTGATTAAAATCGAAATATTAATACGGAAAGTTACTCTTTCCACTTATTTATTATATCATGAAATACCTGTAAATAAATCAAAAAACTTGATATTTAGCCGTTTTGACGAGTAGTTTATGAATACATATCGGCATGTTATTATTTTCTCAACCCTAATATTTTCTCTAAATAATCCATAAACATGTAGTATCTTGAAATTTATTTCATTTTAAAATGATTATATTCTTTATAAAGTATTAAAATTAAATGAATTTTAGAGAAAATTCTCACGGATTTATTGATATGCCGTATCACTTATCCCTGTTCTCTTATCATCTTCTTATAAAAATAAAAAGAGTAGCTAAAAAAGCCACTCTTTCCTAAGGTATTTAGACTATTTTTTTCAATGGTCGATCCACCAATTGCCGTATATCTTTCCATTTATAATAAACATCAATATTTTTTCCACATTGTTCTTTAAACTTTAATATTTTCGGATCAGATTTTGATGGAATTTCATGGGGAAATTCTAAGGTTAAAAGTCCTTGTTCATCATCACTAACCTGTAATAGAAAAATATCTACATCTCTATCATGGATAATATTTAATAGTTTTCCCGTTATTTTTAAACTATCAGGAACTTCATGTAAATAAAAATCCCTTTCCCATAAGAAAATATCATCTGCATGTTTAAAATGATGTTTAGGCAATGTGATTTTCCATCGCTTTACTTCCATATGGTCCTTTTTTTCTTCCAATGGTGCAATATTTTTATATCCAAGCATTGCAGCTGCAGGAGCCGTTTTTGGATTTTGAAAGATTTCTTCTTTCGTTCCAAATTCTTGTATTGTTCCATTGGAAATCACAGCAATTTTATCACAAAGACGATATGCTTCATCTTTATTATGTGTTACAAGTACTGTGGTTCCAGAAAAGGAACGGAGAAAAGTTCCTAAGGAATTTTCCAGTTTCCATTTTAAATTCGTATCTAAAGCCGAAAATGGTTCATCTAATAAAATTGATTTTGGACGAATACTCATCATTCTTGCCATTGCTGCACGCTGTTGTTGTCCTCCAGATAATTGATGAGGATATTTATCTCCTAAGCCTTCTAGTTGAAACTCCCCTAAAAGTTCTTTTGCCCATTTTATGTTTTCTTGTTTTGTACCTTTTAGACAAGTGGTAATATTTTCCATAATTGTCATACGTGGAAAAAGGGCATAATTTTGAAATAAATAACCCATTTTTCGGTCTCTGGCCGGTATCTTTATATTTTTTGTTGAATCGTAAAGCACTCGTTGATCCACAATAATATGACCTTGATCTGGCATAACAATTCCAGCAATGGATTTTAAAGTTAAACTTTTCCCACTTCCTGAACTACCTAAAAGACCTATAATTTCATTGCCTGCTTTTAATTGACAATTTAATGTAAAGTCTTTAAAAGATTTTTGAATATTTAGATCAATAGACATATTATCACGCTTTCTCTGTAACTTTATTTAATATCACCATAGAAACCAAAGACATTCCAACAACAACTAAAGACCATTTAAAGGCTAAACTTCGATTTCCAGCTTGTACTGCAGAATAGATGGCTGTAGATATGGTTTGTGTTTTTCCTGGTATATTTCCAGCTATCATAATGGTAGCACCAAATTCTCCAAGAGCTCTGGCAAATGCCAAGACGACTCCGGAAACAAGGCCTGGTCCCGCAGTGGGAACCAAGACCTTCCAAAAGATTTTCTTTTCTGTAAACCCTAAGGTTCTAGCTGCATCTAAATAATTATCATCTACTTGGTCAAAAGCACCAAGTGCCGTTCGATACATAAGGGGAAAACTTACAACAACTGCTGATAATATTGTGGCAGGATAAGAAAAGATTAACTGTGTACCTAATTTATCATATAATGGAGCAAATGGTCCATTATTACCGAAAATAATTAATAGAAAAAATCCCACAACGGTTGGTGGTAAAACCATTGGTAATGTAAAAATACCATCAATTAACCCACGGAAATTCCGTAAATCACGAACAAATCTTGCTGCAAATATTCCAATAAAAAAAGTAATTACCGTTGCAAAAAATGCAGTTTTAATTGAAATTGTTATGGGAGACATAGCTTTTAATTTACATTAAAACCGTATTTTTCAAAAACGGCTTTTGCCTCGTCTGTTAATAAGAAATCATAAAAATCTTTCGCTTCTTCTTTTGACGCAGAGTCTCCAATCATAGCCATTGGATATTGTACTGGCTTATGAGTTCCTTCTGGAGCAGAAGCAACGATTTCTACTTTATCTTTTTCTGTATAAGCATCTGTTTTATAAACTGTACCACAGTCTACTTCTCCATTGGCAACCCAGTCTAAAGAGTTACGAACATCTTGACTCATAACCATTTTTTCTTTTACTGCATCCCAGTTACCTAGATTTGTAAATATTTCTTCAGAATATTGTCCCACAGGAACACTGGCAGGATCGGCAATTGCAATTTTCGATACGGTGTCATTTGCAATGTCTTCAAATCCTGTTACCTTTGCACTGGTGTCCTTTGGAGTAATAAGAACAACTTCATTTAAAAGTAAATCAACACGTGTTTCTTTGTCAATTAAATCTTGTTCTTCTAGTGCATTCATTTGTTTTTCTGCTGCAGAAAGGAAGATGTCTCCAGGAGCTCCTTCTTCAATTTGTGATTGAAGGGCACCGGAACTAGCATAAGAAGGATTTACTTTTACATTTGGCTGACCTTCATTATATAGTTCAATAAGTTCATTCATAGCATCTGTTAAAGAAGCTGCTGCCAATACATAAACTTCACCTTCTAATTCCTTACCTTCTGTTTTTACTGCTTCATTCTTTTCGTTCCCAGTATTATTAGCATTATTTCCACCATTATTTCCATTGTTTCCGTTGCCTCCGCAACCAACCAATAAGGCGGCACATAATCCAATTGCCAATAATACTTTCCAACATCTTTTCATTTTGAAACCTCCTATATTTTTTAGCTTTTTTGTTTTACGAAGGGATTTACTTCTAAAAACAACTCGCTTTTATATAAAAAGTCGCAAGGCGACTTTTTACCCTTAATTATATTCTTGAAAAATTTCACTAAATAATTTTTTACTTTCTTTTCGCATTAAATTTTCATATTGTTCATATTTTTCCAAAAAGATTTTTCCTTCAGGGGTTAAATAACTTTCTCCACCAGAAGAACCACCGGGACGACGTACAATCACTTCAAATCCCAGTTCCTCTTCCATGACTTTAATCATCTTCCAAGCTTTTGAATAAGACATTCCCATGGATTGGCATGCATTTTTAACAGATCCGTCAACATCAATTAATTTTAAAAGTTGACGTACTCCTGGCCCAAAAAATTTATGTTCCCTTGCAATAGATACTTTTACATAGGAACGTAAAAGCTGTGAATTATGTTCTCCAATCACTTTCGGAATGGTCTGCTCTGGTAAGTATACCACACCAGGATCATTTGTCATCTGTTTTTTAAAACCTTCCGGTAAAAAATCAATTGCTTCTTCTACCGTTTCTTGTTGAGTATCTTTTAATTTTGATAAAATATTTTTAGGAAAACGGAAAATATTTCCCTTTTCTTCCCCATAATAGGTAATGTAAATACCAGAATCTTCTTTCATAAGATCAAGAAGAGTATTCCCTTGGAAAAAAGGAGTTTTTACCGTCGTATATATAAAATCCTCCTCTGGAGAAAAATGCTCTATGGCTTTTAAAACACTTTCCAAATAGGTGTGAGATCGATATTCTTCATCTTGATAAAAAATCACATCCATTTTGGCACATTGTACTTCTACTTCCTGTCCATGTTCTCCAACAACTACAATAATTTCATCAAACCCTTTTTGGAGAAAATTCAATACCGTTCGACGTACTGTTGTTAAATTTCCATATTTTTTTAAAGGATAAAAATCATCTAATGATTCCTTTCCTCGAGCCATAATGACACCAATCAATGTCTTTTCTCCTTCATATTTGCACAATCTGCTGCTTCTTCTCTTAAAAGTTTTAGACCATGATCTAAAACTCCAATTACACTTTCTAAGTTTTCAGTAGCTCCCTTAGGGGAACCTGGTAAATTGATGATTAATGTATTTTTTCGTATCCCAGAAATTCCACGGGACATCATTGCTTTTTCCGTCTTTTTTAATGAATATTCCATCATCCTATAAGAAATACCCCAAGTTTGTCGTTCAATGACTTTTGCAGTAGCTTCTGGAGTATGGTCTCTTGGAGCAAATCCAGTTCCTCCAGTGGTCAATACTAAATCCACATTTTCTTTATCACAAATTTCAAGTAAACGATTTGCTATTCTTTCTTCATCGTCTGGAAGAATTTCCGTACCTATTACTTCATATTGTTCTTCAGGTAACATTTTAACGATAGCTTCAGTGGTAAAATCCTTAGCATTTTCAAAATAAGAACTATCAGACATTGTTAGGATTCGGACTCGAAACATATTTCATCTCCTTTTTTTACTTTTCCACCATGAAGAACTTTTGCAAAAACACCTTCATTAGGCATAATACAGTTCCCTACAAGATTACGAATTTCACAACCATGGTGACATTCTTTCCCTATTTGTGTCACTTCTAAAAGTACATCTCCTATATGAAAAGAATCTCCTACCTGAACCTTCGAAAAATCCACCCCTTCGATTAATAGATTTTCTCCAAAGATACCTGGATTCATTGGAATCTTAGCTACCTTTCCAAATTCAATAAAACTTTCATAGGATAATAAACTTACTTGACGATGCCATTTACCTCCATGAGCATCTCCTTCTAGTCCAAAATCTTTTTGAAATTCTCCTACAGGAATTTCTTCCTTTACCGTACCTTTTTTATCACTTTTACAAATTGCTATTATTTTTCCCATCGTTCACCTCTATTATCCCCCAATTTGGTTCATGTTCTTTATTTCTTTTCCCTCTACTATAAAATTATCAAATTGATTTTCCAAAGGCTTTTCTTGAAGAGCTTTTTCAATGGCTTTTTCTATTTCCCAATCCTTCGCTCCATTTTTTATTAAATTCCCTAAGTCAATACCTTTAGAAAATCCTAGACAAGTCTTTAAAAATCCTTCAGCAGTTAAACGAACTCGGTTACATTGATGACAAAAATGATGGTCTACACCTCGAATAAATCCTAAAGCCCCTTGAAATCCAGGATAGGTAAAATAAGTAGCAGGTCCATTACTTCGATATGCCATAGGAATGGGTTCTCCAAATTCTGAATTTAAGGTGGTGAGGATTTCATTTTCAGATAATCCTTGGAAATCTTTCCCACAACCAATGGGCATTAATTCAATGAAACGTATTTTAAGAGGGCTTTCCTTTGCAATATAAGCAAAATCAATAAGTTCATCTTCATTAAAACCCCTTATGGGGACCATATTTATTTTTACATTTTTATGTCCTTGTTCCAATAATTTTTCCAGAGCCCTTAAAGGATGGTGAAGTTCCCCATACCTTGTAATTTCTTTATATTTATCTTGGTCTAAAGTGTCTAGAGAAATATTGATTCCTGAAAAATATTTTGATAAGCTCAGTAAAAGATCGTCTTTTATTCCATTGGTCGTTATGGTAAGTTGATCTATTCCTTGAATTTCATATAACATAGGAATCAAGTCCTCTACTCCTCGACGGACAAAAGGTTCCCCTCCTGTAATTTTAAGTTTTCGAACTCCCATTCCAGTAAAGATTTCCACTAATCTAGTTATTTCTTCAAAGCGTAGAATATTCTGATGAGGGATATAGGCCATCCCTTCTTCAGGCATACAATACTGGCAACGTAAATTACATTTATCGGTGATGGATATTCTTAAATAATCAATGATTCTATTGTATTGATCCTTCATATCCTTTCCCTCTTTCTATATTTTAAAGCGAGTTACTTTGAAAATTAACTCGCCCATAGAAACTATTTCTTCTTTTTATTATACCAAGGAATCCTTTAGGTTTCAACGAAGGAATAAAAGGCCCTATGAAAGAGTTCTTCCATAGGACCTTTATATTTTTATACTATACCCATACTTCCTAAAATTACAATGGCAATTGCTGCTAATACAGGGAATACGCAACAAACCATTCCTATATCAAAGTAAGAGTCACTATGCTTTAATCGACAAACACTTAGTAAGGTAATAACTGCTCCACAATGTGGTAAAGTATCAAGACCACCACTTGCTACAGTAGCAACACGGTGAAAGGCTTCTGGAGAAATCCCAGCAGTTGCTGCAATTTCTAAATACTTTGGCGCCAATGCTTCTAAGGCAATCGTCATACCACCAGAAGATGAACCTGTGGCTCCAGCTAATGTTGTAATAGCCACGGCTTCAGATAGTAATGGTGAGCCACCCAGTCCAAGTAACTTTTCTGTTAAGATTGCAAATCCAGGTGCTGTCTTTACAACAGTACCAAAACCTACTGCTGCTGCTGTATTTAAAATAGATGTTACAGCTCCTGTTGCAGCTTCGTTTAATGTTTTTGCGAATTTCTTATACTGTTTAATATGTGCAACCATTAAAATCAAAATTCCAGCACCAATGGCTATAATAGCATGCCATTTTAGTAAGTTTAGTGTTAATACTACTGTAATTAGGGAAAGAAGTCCTATTCCCCAATGGGAATGGATAACTTGATCATCTTTCACATCTGCATATAAATCATCTACAAAATGCTCACCCTTTTTACGAAGTAAATTTTCTCGATATTTTAGCCATAAATATCCACATCCAAGCATGATACCTCCAGCAACAATTCCTAATATAGGAGCTGCCATCGTTGTTGTTCCTAAGTACTTAGAAGCAATAAGGTTATTTAACTGAGGGCTTCCTGGAAGTGCTGTCATGGTAAAAGTAAAAGCTCCTAGGGAAATAGTTCCTGGAATCAAACGGTTTGAAATATCAGCTTCTCGGAATAATTCCACGGCCATAGGATAAATAGCAAATACTACAACAAATAAGCTAACTCCACCATAGGTAAGAGCTGCACAAGCAATCACTACAGATAAAATCGCTCGACTAGACCCTACCAAACGTCGTATTAATTGAGCAACAGCTTTTGCTGCTCCTGTCATTTCCATCATTTTCCCATAAATGGCTCCAAATAAGAATACTGGAAACCATGATTTTGTAAATCCAACTAAACCTTCCATATAGGTTTCAGTATAGGCTTCAAAAAGATTTAATCCTCCTGTTACCGCAACTACTAAAGCAGCAATGGGTGCAGCCCAAACAATATTGTATCCTCGATACGCAAGAAATACTAGTGCTGCTAATCCTAAAAATATACCTATCATATGATTCCTCCCTTTTTATCTTTTAGGGATTAAAATATTATTCGAGACATAAACCAATCTTTTCATCTTTAAAAAGACTTGGATCCATTTCCTTTAAATCCTCTGCAATTTCAGGTTCAAATTCCATTTGATCTAAGATATCTTTTTGTAAATCCATCCCTGGAGCAATCTCTAACAATAATAATCCTTTTGGCGTTAATTTAAATACAGCTCGTTCTGTAATATAAAATACATTTTGTCCTGTTTCATTTGCATATTCTGCTGAAAAAGTAACTTGTTCCACTTCTTCTACAAATTTCTTCATCTTTCCTTCTTGGGTAATTTCTAATTTTCCATCCCCAATGTTTTGCTTTAATCCACCAGCAGTAAAGGTTCCACAAAATACTACATTTTTCGTATTTTGACTAATATTAATAAATCCTCCACAACCAGCAATTCTAGGTCCAAATTTAGAAACATTAATATTACCTTTTTTATCACATTGTGCTAAACCAAGATAGGTAATATCTAAACCCCCACCATCATAAAAATCAAATTGTTTATCTTGATCAAAGATAATATAGGGATTGATGGCCATTCCAAATTCTCCTCCACCAGCAGGAACTCCTCCATGGATTCCACTTTCCACAGTAAGAGTCATCTTGTGACCTTCTCCTTCTTCATTCACTACAGAACCTACCGCTTCAGGAATTCCAATTCCAAGATTCACTACCCAGTCAGACTTCATCATCATAGCACCACGACGACCTATGACTTTACGATTATTTAATGCCATTGGTTCCATACTACCTAAGACGGTACGATGTTGACCTGAAAAATAAGGAGAAAAGGTATGGTCAAAAGCTTGTTGGTGATATTTTTCCACATCAGAAGTGGGAACAACAATATCAACTAAAGTATTTGGTATTTTAACTAATTTAGGATCTAAGGACCCTTCTTCTACCACTTCTTTTACTTGAACAATCACAAGGCCTCCATTATTTCTACATGCAGTGGCCATTGTCGTTGCATCAAGGATTGCTCCTTCATGTTCCATGGAAATATTCCCTAGTTCATCTGCATAAGTACCACGAAGAAGTACCACATCTAATTTTGGGGTTTTATAAAATAGGAAATCTTCCCCTGCTAGATTAATTTTTGTAACAATATCTTCCTTTGAAATGTCATTTAGTTTTCCACCATCTAAATCTGGATCCACAAAGGTTTTCAAACCAACTTTCGTATAGGTTCCTGGCTTTCTACTTGCTGCATCACGATACATATGAGTAATAACACCTTGAGGTAAATTATAAGCTTCAATCTTATTTTCTAAAGCCATTTTTCCCATTTGTGGCACCAAGTTCCAATGTCCTCCAACCACTCTCTTTATCATACCTTCATGACCTAAGTGGTTTAAGGAACGATCTTTACCATCACCTTGTCCTGCTGCGTAGTATAAGGTAAGATCCTTAGGATGGCCTTCATTTAAAAACCGCTCCCCTAATTTTTCTTCTACTTCTTCAGGTACATTTACACAAACAAATCCACCTGTTGCAATCGTTGCTCCGTCATCAATACGCTTGACGGCTTCTTCCGCCGTTAAAAATTCAACTGTCATTATAACTCCTCCTTCGGGGGAATCACTTTTGCTTCGCCTTCGATAACAATATCCCCGGCTTCATTTGTTACCGTAGTCTTTAAGGTAGCAATGGAAAATTTTTTCTTTTCTACAATATCGGCTACTTCAACCTTTGCTGTAAGCTCCTCACCAATAAATACTGGCTTTTTAAAAGATAATGTTTGATCTAAATAAGTAGTTCCAAGACCTGGTAAACCCATACCAATAGCTGCAGAAATAAATCCTGCTCCAATCATTCCATGGGCAATTCTTTGACCAAACATCGTCGTTTTTGCATACTCATCATCTAAGTGAAGGGGGTTTTTATCTCCACTTACTTCTGCAAACATTTTAACATCTTCATCAGTTACTTTCTTCTGAAAAGAATAATGGTCTCCAATTTTCAGTTTCATAGTACACCTCCTGAATAATTTAAGACCATTATATAAAAACAAAAATAATATGTATAACGTTTTCTTTTCATATCTTGTATGAAAAAAGTACATAGATTGAGAAAAAATTAAGGATGAGGAATATGTTTAGGAACATAATCCCAAAATATATTCATCACTTCTGTACACTGTCTTCGTTTACAAGTACACATAACAATATTCCATGGAAAAAAACCTTGAGCAAATGGTATGACTCTTATATTATCTAGATGAAAACGGTGAAGTATTGGACGTGGTAATATCGTAACTCCAAAATCATTTCCCACTAGCTCACAAATATAATCCCATTGAGTACTTTTTCCTATAATATTTGGTTCAAACCCTGCATCATGGGCTTTCTTTACAATTTGATGATGAATCATATAAGTCTCATCTAGTAAAATAAATCGCTCCCCCTTTAATTCGGAAAAACTAATTTCTGGAGTCATTGCTAAGGGATGATCCTTGTTTACCAATAAAACAGCTTCATCACTTGCAACGACTTGTTTAAAATATTTACCCTCTTCTAAAGGAGTGATTAAGATTGCCATATCTAGACGATTATCTTCTAATAACTTATTTAAAGTATGGGCTCCTGCTTCAATAACATGGAGCTCGATATCGGGGTAATCCTGTTTAAATTGATATACAATTTGAGAAAAATAAACTGTGGAAATCACAGGTGGAATCCCTATTACTAACTTCCCCTTAGAATTTGATAATTCATCTTTAATAATTTTTACACTTTTCTTAATTTGATGAAGTAATTTCCCTCCAGATTCATAAAGAATCATACCTTTATCTGTTAACTGAAAATGTTTACTGCTTCTATCAATCAACACATACCCCAGTTCATCCTCAAGGTTTTTAATAGCTTTGGAAAGTGTGGATTGAGACAAATAAAGATTCTCAGATGCCTTGGTAAAGGAACGCTCTTCACATACTTCTACATAGTACTGTAAATTCTTTAAATTCATAATAACTTCCTTTCCTAATAAATCCTTTCAATTTATATATATGTAAGGGGATTGGAAAAGCCTTGGGCCTTCTGATACCTTAATCCATGTAAATACAGTATAATTCAGAAGAAAATAGTATACAATACGAATAATTCATTCCATTTATGAATGGAATTCATCTAAAACGATACTATCTTTTCAGTTTTTCTTTTAGATTATCCATAAAAAACTTCTTAGAGATTCTTAAATTTCTAGATAGAAGATTTTATATATAAAGAAATCCCATTCATACATACTATGAAAATAATTCTTCTATAAAAACTAGAATTTTACACAAATAAATTTTTTTATATAAAAAATAGTTTAAAAAAAGTGGAATTATGAAGAAAGTTCATTCCTAAATTTTAAACTTTTAACATGATTCCACTTATAAAACTTCAAATATATATTCTATTTTACTAAGTTTTTTGAAAATAATCTATATAATTTTTTATTTTTATCCTATACGAAGAAACTAATTACAGGAACTTTGCTATAAATAAAGTCTCCTTCTACCAACTTTAGAGAAAGAGACTTCGTTTTAATCCTTTCTTTGAAAACTTCCGCTTTTTCCACCTTCCTTTTCTTTTAAAAGAATATTGGAAATTTTCATTTCTTTGTCCATTGCCTTACACATGTCATAAACCGTTAGTAAAGCAAGGGAAACTCCAGTTAAAGCTTCCATTTCCACACCAGTTTTACCATCTACTTTACAAGTAGCTACCACTTCAAAGGAATATGTGTCTTCATGGGGAATAAATTCTATGGAAGAGTTGGTAATAGGAAGGGGATGGCAAAGGGGGATTAGATCCGAAGTTTTTTTCATTGCCATAATTCCTGCAAGTCTTGCAACACCTAAAACATCACCTTTTTTCATATTACCTTTTAAAACTCTGTGGAATGTTTCTTTTTTCATATAAATACTTCCAGATGCCACTGCTCTACGACTAGTAATTTGCTTTTCAGATACATCCACCATATGGGCATTCCCTTTTTCGTCAAAATGATTGAATGTCATAAAAGGCCACCATGTCCCATGTCACAAATTTCTTCTCGCTGTATCTTATCCTTAGCAGCAAGTCTAGGAAGAATAAGGTCAAAAATAGTTTTTCCTGAGTACATCACACAACCTGGCAAGCCAACAATTGGAATTTCTCCAAGATATGCTAACATAAACATAGCTCCAGGTAGAACAGGAGAACCATAAGTAATAATATGATCTGCAACTTCTCCAATTGCTCCTGGCGTATTATCATCAGGATCTACACTCATGCCCCCTGAACAAAAGATGATTTCAGCCCCTTTTTCTATTAATAATTCAATTTTTTCTTTGATCATCTCTTTGTCATCTGTCGAATTTTCTTGACCTATTTCTGTCATTCCATATCTCTTCATCTTGTTTCGAATCACATCAGTAAACTTATCTTCAATTCTTCCATAGTACACTTCATTTCCTGTAGTTACTAACCCAGCTTTTAGATTTTGGTAAGGTAGTATTTTCAGTAATTCTTGATCTTTTCCAATGACCACTGCTTTATCAACAGGTTCTCGATTAATAACAAGGGGAATAACTCGAGTGCCAGCAATTTTTCCATCTTTCTTTATAGGAGTATTCGTTAGTTTTGTTGCCATCATAATTTCTGGAATGGAATTAATCTTATTTAAAATTTCTACATTTACTTTTAGTAAGCCATCCACTGAAGAAAATAAATCCACTTTTCCTTCTACAGGATCTTTCATATAAATATTTTCTCCCATTCCTAACTGTCCTAAATGTTTTGCTGCTTCGTTTTCGTGATACTTACTTTCATCGTATTCATAAATAAAAATATTTTCTTTCCCCATAGAAAGAAGAACAGGAATATCCTCTTCTTTTATAATATGACCTTTTCGAAAACGAGCTCCTTTAGAAACACCTGGTATAATTTGTGTCATATCATGACATAGGACTTGTCCTATCGCATCTTGTACTTTTACTGTTTTCATATATTATCCTTTCTTTACTTTACGAAACACTTGTATCATTTCAGCAGCAATGGAAATCCCAATTTCTTCTGGAGTTTCCGCCCCAATATCTAAACCAATAGGGGAATAAAGGGAATCGATAACTTCTCTAGAAATTCCACCTGCTTCTAAAGATCTTTTCATCTCCAAAACTTTTTTTCTACTTCCAATCACTCCAACATAAGTTGGTGGATTTTTTAATAGTTTCAAGAGTATTTCTGTATCACTTTTATGACCCCTTGTCATAACACATACATAATCTTCTTTTTTTATATTTACATTCTTAGGGTTCCCAAAATTCTCTAAATAGAGGGATGTACCGATTGGAAAAGACTCTTGATCCAAAAATTCTTCTCGATCCTCAATCACATGAATATCAAAATTCAAAAAATGTAAAATTTTTGATAATGCTCTAGAAACATGACCTCCTCCAAATATAAAAACACGAGGCTGTAAATGAAGATTACTATAAAAATAAGGAATTCCTGAAATATTTATAATACTATTTGTCTTCCATTCTCGTTTCATATATTTGGGATCTACGATAATATCAACTTTTGAGTAATCATTAAGACTAAGAAGATACTTCCCATCTTCAGACGTGGAAAGTTTTAACCATTGGTTTTTTTCTTCCGGTCCAAATCTAAAAAATCCAACACGGTTTTCTCCACCACAAATCATACCAATATTTTCAGCTTGATGATTGGTAAGACGATAAATATATTCTTCTCCTTGACGATTCTCTAATACTTTTTTTGCCCTTTGTATACTTTCAAATTCAATGGCTCCTCCTCCAATGGTTCCTACTGGAGATCCCTCTTTAGGGACCAACATACCTGCCCCTGCTCCCCTTGGTGCAGAACCATGTTTTTCTAAAATTAATACAAGGACGAAGGGAATGTTTTTTTCATAGAACTCGATACCATATTTTAATAACTCTTTCATACTTCACCTCATGTCTTATTATAACAAAGGTAGAGAAATTTTAATATAAAAACTCCCTATCTTTACAAAACCTTGTAAAAATAAGGAGTTCTTTAAAACATGATGATCTACTTTACAATGATGAAAAAATTATTTTTGAAAAAGACTCATAATCCAATCAATAAATCTTGCAAAAAGTCCTTTTGATTTTTCTAACATTTCTTGGCCTTCTTCAGAAGATAAATATTCCTTAGCTTTATCAGAATACTTCTTTGCCCCTTTTTCAATTTTTTCCCAATCAATATTTGTATTTTGCATTTTAGAAAACAATTGAACCAATCTTTCTATTTGTTGATCCGATAGATTAATATTATATTGATTAGATATATTATTAATAATCACACGAACTTCCTCTGGAGATTCTGGCATTTTATCTGCAACTTCTAATTTAATGGTATTGATTAAATCATTAGTCTTCTCTTCTCCTACATCTTCTGTAATTTCTGAGGCAATGACCATTTCTTCATTGGCAAGTTTTTTCACATCTTCTGGAATTTTTTCTCCTGTGGAAACCTCATAAGCTTTCATAATCCCTGTTAAGGCAGCAGTTCCTGATACATTAATAGGAGCTCCAACAGACACATCTGCATCTGTAACTCCAGCGGTTACAAGGGCATTACGATAAGTTGCAGGTGTAATATATTTAATATGTTCGTCTAAAGTAATATTGATTCCAGAACCTTTTTTTGTATAGGTTACCATTGCAGAGGAGATAGCTTTGGATCCTATTTTTCCTGCGGGAACAAAGTTTCCTAAATAACGATACTCTTCTTCATTAGTAACTTCAATATATTCAGCGTTTTTTGGTGGATTAAAATATTGAATCATTTGGTTTTTTTCTGTGTCTGTTAAATTGGCACCTAAACTTACAAGGGTATCCCCTTCCGCTACATCAGCAAAAACATTCCCCGTTACCATAATACATAAAAATGCCAAAGCCAAAGACAGAGATTGTATCCATTTCTTATTCATAATTTCACTCCTTTCAAGATGATTATAGCATAGGAGTATGTCATTTGTTTGTAAAATGAAAATCCTAGACTTTTCTTAATCTTTTTCACATAATTGACATAAAAAGACCTCCAACGATTGGAGGCCATATCTTTTATTTATCTAGTAATTTTTCTAATTTACTTTTATCAAATCCTACAATTTCTTCCCCACCTAGAACAATCACAGGAACTCCAGTATATCCTTTTTCCATAAGTTCAGATCTTGCTTCAGGGTCTGTTTGAACATTCTTCTCTTCGAAGTCCACACCTTTTTCTTTAAAATAATCCTTTGCCATCGTACAGTATGGACAAGTGCTACTTGTATATATTACTGCTTTTTCCATTATTTCTCCTCCTTTATTTGCTCCATTGAGCTACTAATTATTAGTTACCCGAGGTTAAAGAATATTAAACAGAATCTTTTCGATGTTTTGCGTGGTCATAACCTTCATTGAATAAACTTAAAACATGGTCGTCATCTAGTGAGTAAATCACTCTACGTCCGTCTTTTACACTCTTAATCAATTTTTTCTTTTTCAACAAACTAAGTTGATGAGAAATGGAAGATTGACTCATATCTAATAATTCAACAATATCGGTAACACATAAATCTGACATGGATAGAGCATATATAATTTTTAATCTTGTTGGATCTCCAAGTACTTTAAAAATAGAAGAAAGAAGATCCATAGAATCTTGGTCATTTACAAAATCTTGAAATCCCTTTTGAACCTTATTTCGTACTTCTTCATTATTTTCATATAAATATTCCTCCATGATACCTCCTTCATGTCCCAATGTTTGGAAAATTTATAGACAAAACAATAAATTCATCTACCGTTAATTCTTCCCCACGACGTCCTTCATGAATATTACTTGTTTCCAAAGCATGTCGAATTTCTCTTTTATCAACTGGTAAACCATAGGTTGACAAGGCATTGATAATTGTTTTACGTCGTTTGGAAAAAGCTGCTTTTACAATTCGGAAAAACTTATCTTTTTCGATTCCTATTATCGGTTCTTTCACATCCATACGAAGGACGATAGAGTCCACCTTTGGTTTAGGTAAGAATACGGTTTTTGGAACTTTTGTGATAATGGAAGGATTGGTGAAAAACTGTATAAAAACAGATAAAGAACCATAATCTTTAGACCCTGGTTTTGCAACCATTCTTTGCCCAACTTCCTTTTGAACCATAACCGTAATGGAGCTTATATTTAGGTCCTCTTCCAATAGCTTTCCTAAAATTGGAGTGGTAACATAGTAGGGAAGATTCGCAACAACTTTAAAAGGTTCTTCCCCAAATTCTTTTGTAACAATATCCTTTACTTCTGCTTTTAAAATATCTTCAAATACAATATGGATATTTGAAAAATCCTGTAAAGTATCCTTTAAAATTGGTTCTAATCCTTTGTCTATTTCGAAAGCTAGTACTTTCTTTCCTCTAAGAGCTAATTCTTCTGTTAAGGTACCAATACCAGTACCAATTTCTAGTACATTATCTTCTTTTGTAATTTCTGCACCACGTACAATTTTATTTATAATATTTCCATCAATTAAGAAATTCTGACCTAATGATTTTGTAAAAGAAAATCCATGAGCTTCTAAAACTTCCTTTAAAACAGAAGGCCGGTACAATCTATGATGTTCGGGTTTCAAGACGCTCACATCCTTTTTCAAATTCTTCACGAGTTATTCCAAATCCATTTAATCTCTTTAAAAACTGTTTCCCATTCCCATATCCAATACCTAAAATCTCGCTTAAATACTTTCTTCTATTATTCGACCCAGGAAATCCTACTAATTGATGCCTTCGTAAATCTTGAATGGTAAATTCATCTTTACGTTCTATTTCCAAAGCCTTTGCATTAAAAATAGCTTCTCGTATATCCTTAGGGGAAGCATTTTCAATGCCAATATTATGATTTTTAGTAGCCTTTCTTTGGGGAAGAAAAGCATGCTTTGCATGAGGGAGCTTTTTACTTAAATCAGCTCGTATTTTTTCACCCATATAATCTGGATCGGTAAAAATAATAACTCCTCTACGAGACTGGGCTTTTTTTAATACACTAAGAAGTCTTTTTCCATAGGCATATCCACCTGTGGCTATAACTTCACAGTCTAAAGCAGACTTTACAGCAGTAATATCATCTCTGCCCTCTACCACAATAATTTCTTTAATCATCCTTTAATCCCATAAAATGTATTTGTATTTTTATCTGTATGCTCAACTAATTCTCCTACAGAAATCCCCTTAATCTTTGCTATTTTCTCTGCAACAAACTTAACATACATCGGCTCGTTCCTACGTCCTCGGAAAGGATCAGGAGTGAGATAGGGAGAATCTGTTTCTAGAATTAATTTATCTAGTGGCACTTGTTTTGCAACTTCTTTAGGCACCTTTGCATTTTGGAAAGTAACAACCCCTCCTAAGGCAATGTAACAACCTAAATCTGTATAATCTTTCATCATTTCCACAGAACCACTGTAACAATGAATTAAAAATTTAGAATTAGGATATTTTTCAATATGAGCCTTAATTCGATCAAAAGTAGGTTTTGCAGCTTCACGAGAATGGATTACAATAGGTAGTCCTAGTTCTTCTGCTAGTTCCAATTGAGTTTCAAATACTTCAATTTGAATATCCCTAGGAGAATTATCATAATAAAAATCTAACCCAATTTCTCCAAAGGCAACGACCTTTTCTTCCTTTGCTAAATGTCGAAGACCATCTTCCACTTCTTGAGTATAATTTTTTGCTTCATGGGGATGAACCCCAATGGTAGCATATACATTATCATATTTTTTTGACAATAGTACCGAATCCTTACTGGAGCGTAAATCCACTCCAATATTTACAACATAATCGACACCATTTTTTTCTAAACTTCTAATTAGAAAATCTCGATCCCTTTTAAATCTACGATCATCTAAATGAACATGTGAATCTATCATATTTCCTCCTTAACCTAAGGAAGCACCGTCCACAATATCTTCCAATGTTGATGCAATGGTTAAATTACCCTCATCATCTTCTGCTGCTAAAAGCATACCATTGGATTCCACACCTCGGAACTTAGCTGGCTTTAAATTTGTAAGAACCAATATTTTTTTACCTTCTAAATCTTCCGGTTTATAATACTCTTTAATAGAACTTACAATTTGACGCTTTTCCTCTCCAATTTTTAAATGCAATATATAAAGACGATCTGCATTTGGATGGTCTTCCACAGATTCTACTAATGCAACTTTAATTTCACATTTATCAAAATCATCAATGGTAATTAAATCTTTACCTTTTACTTCCTCGTTCATATCCTTTTCCTTTTCTTTCATCCTTTTCTCAAACAATGCAGTATTGGCTTTTTCCAATTTTTCCATTTCTTTTTTCGTATCTAAACGAGGGAATATAATCTTTCCTTTCGTAATCTTATTACCCGCCTTAGATAAACCCCAAACTTTCCCGTCTTCCCAAGAAATATTTTCCGGTAATCCTAATTGATTACGAATTTCCTTTGCCGTGTTTTGTAAATAGGGATAAATTAATATAGAAATCACACGTAAAGATTCTGCTAAATGATACATAATCGTATCTAATCTTTTTTGATCTCCTTCTTTCGCAACAATCCAAGGAGTGGTTTCATCTACATATTTATTGGTTCTACGAACTAATTTCCAGATATCATCTAAAACAACAGAAAACTGAAAATGTTCCATCGCTTTTTCATTTTTCTCCCAAATAGAAGGAGCTAAAGTTTCTAAATCCTTATCAAATTCATTAGACTCTCCAGGTTCTGGTAAAATTCCATTACAATATTTTTCTATCATCGATACGGTTCTAGACAATAAATTCCCTAAATCATTGGCCAAATCTGAATTTAAACGATTCATAAATTTTTCTTTATTAAAATTCCCATCATTTCCAAAAGAAAATTCACGTAGTAAGAAATACTTTAAAGCATCTACACCATAAAGTTCAATAATCGGTTCTGGATAAACCACATTACCTTTAGACTTACTCATTTTATCGTCATCAAATAAAATCCAACCATGTCCAAAGATTTTTTCCGGTAAAGGAATTTCTAAAGCCATTAAAAGAGCTGGCCAAATAATCGTATGAAAACGCATAATTTCCTTACCAACTAAATGAACTTGTGCTGGCCAAAACTTTTCATAATTAGATTCATCCTCTGTTCCTAAACCAAGACCTGATAAATAACAGGACAAAGCATCAATCCACACATAGACAATATGATCCTTATCAAAGGGAACAGGAACACCCCAATCAAAAGAAGACCTAGTTACTGACAAATCATCTAAACCTTCTTTTAAAAAATTATTAATCATTTCTTTTTTACGAAATTCTGGCTGAATAAACTCTGGATGATTATCATAATATTCTAAAAGAGCATCTCTATATTTTGATAAACGGAAAAAATAAGACTCTTCCTTCGCCATATGAGTTGGTCTTCCACAATCTGGGCAATTATGATCCTTATCCATTTGACTCTCTGCCCAAAAAGCTTCACAAGGTGTACAATAAAACCCTTCATATTCGTCCTTATATATTTCTCCTTTATCATAAAGTTTTTGAAAAAGTTCCTGAACATTTTTCTCATGAATAGGATCTGTAGATCGAATAAAAGAATCATATTCAATATCTAAAAGACTCCAAAGCTCTTTAGTATCTGCAACTATTTTATCCACATATTCCTTAGGAGATACCCCTACCTCTTTCGCCTTTTCTTCAATTTTTTGACCATGTTCATCAGATCCAGTTACCATATATACATCGTAACCTTGTAATTTTTTAAATTTCTTAATAGCATCAGCTGCCACTGTACAATAGGTATGACCAATATGCAAATTATCACTTGGATAATAAATTGGGGTGGTCACATAAAAAGTTTTTCCCATTCCTCTCCTCCTTTAAATAAAAATATCCCTCACTCTATATAGAGACGAAGGACATTCGTGGTACCACTCTACTTTTTCTGTTTCACAGAACTTAGGCTCACCTTTTTGATAACGGATTTCCCGCTCATGATTTGAGAATATATGTGAAGTCATATTCTGAAAACTCCTTTACAAAGTCACACCAACCCTTTGTTCTCTGAAAAAATCATTTTCGTACTCTTTTCACAAATCTTTAATATTAACGATAAATATATATGTTATTATACAAAATCTAAGAACAAATTGCAATTTTTATCCAAGAACTCCTTCCCCTTGAAATAATGAAAATAAAAAACAAAATCTTTTCATGAGAATTTTTTAACATATAACCATATTATTCTTTTTTTAAATATTTTTGATTCTTATCTTTTTGTCAAAAATAAAACAACCCAAAAAGTGGGCAAAGGTTTTCTTCATTGCTATATTTTTGACAATTGTATATAAGTAGGTACATCTGATTTTTTTAATTTTATTAAATAATTTCATCATCCTTAATCTTAGGTGGAAACACAGTATTTCCAAGGATCTTATCGATCCTAAATAAAATTTGATGTTATTGATAAGAAGTTATGTTAAAATAATAATATCTTGTTGATAAGGGAGGTATTATGAAAAAATACATTGATTTAAGAGAACGTAATGACTACGATAGTGGTCATGTCCCAGGAGCTTATCATCTAGATTTAAATCGTCTATCCATTGATATTACAACTATTGCAGATTTAGAAGACGAGCTTTTATTGTATTGTTATAGTGGTAATCGTAGTGGGTTAGGTGCATCATTATTACAAGAAATGGGATATAATGCAAAAAGTATTGGTGGTATTTCTAGATATAAAGGAGAATTGGAGTGCTAATAGTCATTTTAAAGCACTCCAAAATATAAAATTAACTAAAAATTATTTGTAACAAAAATAAAAAATATTTAAATTCCTTGAAAGCCTCTTACTATCACACTTGTAGAGGTTCTTTTTATATACGTATCTTGCGTATTCAAAAATTCCTTATTTATTTTTATTTGAAATTATGTTAATATATTTAATGTGCGTTTTTTGATAAAAAACAAGGAGGAATTATGGAAACCTTTACAAGCATTAATGAAAAAATTTATGGTATCGTGTGGGGCGTACCTATGTTAATACTCTTAGTTGGATGTGGAATTTATCTCACCATCCAAACAAGGGGTGTGGCATTTCGTCGTTTTGGCTTTATTTTAAAAAATACGGTCTTACGAATTTTCGATAAGCCTGACACTAGTAATGAAGGAACTGTCTCACCTTTTGAGGCATTATCCACAGCACTTGCTGCAACAGTAGGAACAGGAAATATTGTTGGAGTTTCTGGTGCGATTTTGCTAGGAGGTCCTGGGGCTATCTTTTGGATGTGGGTTGCTGCTCTACTTGGAATGACCACGAAAATGTGTGAAGCTACATTAGCAGTAGCTTATCGTGAAGTAGATGAAAATGGAGAAGTTTCTGGAGGACCAATGTATTACATAAGTAAAGGACTTGGTCTACCTACTTTAGGGAAAATTTTTGCGTTTTTTGGTACTTTTGCAACACTTGGGATTGGTAATACGGTCCAATCGAATTCCATTGCTAGTACATTACAAGATAATTTTGGAATCAATAAATGGATTACAGGGTTTGTAGTGGCTGCCATTGCCTTTATTGTTATTATAGGTGGAATCAAACGAATCGGTTCTTTTACAAGTAAAATGGTTCCTTTAATGGCTGCCTTTTATATATTTGGTGCTTTGATTGTTTTATTTATGCATCGTGCTAATTTAGGAACAGCAATACTTTCCATTTTTAAGGGAGCTTTTTCCTCAAAGGCTGCCAGCGGTGGAATTGCAGGTTATACCATTATGATGGCTTTACGAAATGGAGTGGCTCGTGGTGTCTTTACAAATGAAGCAGGACTTGGTTCTTCTCCTATTGCCCATGCAGCTGCTGTTACAGATCATCCTGCTCGTCAAGGGCTATGGGGAGTATTTGAAGTATTTTTAGATACTATTGT
Organism: Tissierellia bacterium; assembly: GCA_030537855.1. Classification (GTDB taxonomy): domain Bacteria; phylum Bacillota; class Clostridia; order Tissierellales; family Peptoniphilaceae; genus JAUNVD01. The sequence goes on from JAUNVD010000007.1 coordinate 51,824, forward strand.
TGTTGCTACTATTACTGCTTTAGTTATTTTATCTACTGGAATTTGGCATGAACATGATAATGCAGCTTCCCTAGTAGCCTATTCCTTCCAAGAGGGATTTGAAGCTGGCCGTTATATTGTAACTTTTGGATTAGTATTATTTGCTCTTTCCACTATTTTAGGCTGGGAATATTATGGGGAAACCTGTGCAAAATATTTATTAGGACCAACATTTGGGAAAATGTATCGATTTGCCTTTATCCCTTTAATTGTCGTTGGAGCTGTAGCAGATCTTAATGCTATTTGGTTAATTGCCGACAATTTAAATGGTCTTATGGCAATCCCCAATTTAATTGGATTAATCGGACTTTCCGGTGTCGTTATAAAACTTACTCGAGATTTCTTTGATGATCCTGAAAGAATACGGGAAAATGAAGAATGGCGATCTATGGCACCAGTAAAAGAAAAGTCAAAAGTGAAATATAAACCTGGAGATGTTAGACATTAAAGGAAAAATATTTTAATAGAAGATAAAAAACTATAAATTCTAACGAAAAAGATGTTGTAAAACGAAAATTCATTTTACAACATCTTTTTTATTTATCCTCTATTTTTTCTTCTCTTTTCCCAATAAAGAGTGCGGAAAAGAAAGCTGTTAAAGGTATCGATAAAATCAATCCAATACTACCTGCTAAAGAACGAATGACTTCTGTGGCAATTACATCAAGGTTAATAATTTTAAAGAAATTCGGTTGCCAAATAGAAATCATAAGAATCAGTGGTAATGCAGAACCTAAATAAGCAAGGATTAAGGTATTACTCATAGTTCCCATCACATCTCGTCCAACGTTCATCCCTGAACGGAATAAAGCTTTAAATTTTAAACTAATATCTGTTTCCTTCACTTCACTTACTGCAGAAGCTATACTCATCCCCACATCCATAATGGCTCCTAAGGAACCCCATATAATACCTGCAAATAAAAGTTCTCTTGGATGTAATTCTATACCACTTGGCAAATAAAGAAGAACCTGAGCCTCATCCATAGTAAGTCCTGTAATATGACCTTGTAATCCTCCAATATAAGCAATTCCTCCAGCAATGGCAACACCAATTACCGTTCCTAAAATTGCTGAAATACTTTTTGTGGTAAGTCCTCCAACTAATAATATCGTTACAAAGGCAATAACTCCTGTGGAAAAGACAGCAACTAGTATAGGGTTAAAGCCCTTTAAGATTAGTGGTAATCCTAAACCTAAAAGTCCACCTACAGTGATAAGTAAAGATAGTAAAGCAAAAATTCCTTTTTTCCCACCTATGATTAATAGTAGTAGGACAAATCCTCCTAGGAAATATAATAGTACTTGACTACGATAATAATCTGCTACTTTATATACTCCTTCTTGTTGATAAATTAGAACTTTTTCACCTTTTTTTAAGGTTAAATTCGTTTGAACAAATTCACTTCGTTCATTTTCAATTTCTACAGTCTTCCCTTTTTCATCTCCAGATAAAAACTTAACTGTCACCTTTTGGACAGAATTCCCATAAGCATCTGGTTCTGTAGGTTTCGAAGCACTGGTAACAAGTGCTTTTTCATAATCACCTTCTTCTACAAAGGCTTGGGTTGTACTTTTATCAATTTCATGTCCATCAAATTCTTGTGTTTCTTGATCTACACCATCAAATAATACATTTTCTTCCCATTTTGAATCTGTTTTAGTATTCTCTTCGTTTAATGTATTTTCTGTGGCAAATACAATGGTTGGTATCAATAGTAATAGTAAAAATATACATAGTATTCGTTTCATATTTCGCCTCCTATTTTTTAGTGTATCATAATTTACAATAGAAATATAGAAAAAACGAAATAATATAAATATGGTTTATAAAGTATCTCTTAAAAATCTTTCTCCATTTTTATATAAAAACATATCTATTTCTCTTTCTGTAAAGCCTCCTTTTTTCATGGCCTCACATAAAGATTCATATTTTTGAGGACAATCAATTTCCAAATATCCAGATACACCATCAAAATCTGTACCAAGAGCTAAAGTCTCTATTCCCCCTTTGTTTTTAATATGATGTAAATGTAAAATCATGTCTTCAATCCTACTAACTCGATTTTTTTCTCCAGGAGAAGGATTTTTTTCATTTAAAAATGTTGGAGAAAAATTTAAACCAATAATACCACCTTTATTTCCAATGGTTTTTATCATATCATCTGTTAAATTTCTAGGATGATTGGTGATTGCTCTAGCATTGGAATGACTTGCTAGTATTGGTTTTTTAGAATATTTTATAATATCCCAAAATCCGCCATCACTAAGATGACTTACATCAATAAGGATCCCTAAATCATTCATCAAAGAAATAGCATCCCTTCCCCATGAGGTAAGTCCTTTTTCCATTTTTTTAGGATCTGTAGAGTTTGGATATCCAAGAGCATTCGGAAAATTCCAAGTGATACTTACCAATCGCACCCCTAATTCATATACTTCCCTTATTTTTTCAGGGTTTGTTAAATAACGACCATCTTCAATGGTTAAAAAACAGGATGTTTTTCCTAAACTTAAATTCTTTTTATAATCTTCCCAAGAATATGCCATTTCCATTTCATGAACTTGGGAAACACCATCTTGTAAGTCCTTTGCTAAAGAATAAATATATTCTCTATCATCTACTACAGGACGTTGTAATTCTGTGAAATCAGATGGTTGTAACATATAAATTGCAAAAAACTGTGCTTTTACTTTTGTTTCTACTAAGGATTTTAAATCTAAATGATATTTCGTATTTTCAATTACATTTTCACCAGGTATATTTTCCCAAGTTAACATTAAGGTATCACAGTGGAAATCTATATACATAAGTCACTTCCTTTTTTATTTTCAATTGTATCAAAGGGATGTTCTTCCGACAAGTTTACTCTTTCTTTTAACAATTTTTTCAAAGTGTTTTTATATTCTTTTTATTTTATGATAAAATATTTTTAGTACCTATGAGGAGGTCATATATGAAACAGGAATCAAAAGGTCTTTTATTTTGTTTACTTTTAGCTGTCCCTTGTTATTATTTAGGAACTTTATTTCCCGTGATAGGAGGGCCTGTTTTTGGTATTTTACTTGGTATTATTGTTGGTACTTTTTTACCAATACCTTCAATCCTTCACCAGGGGATTACCTTTACTTCTAAAAAAATTTTACAATATGCTGTGATTCTTTTAGGATTTGGCTTAAATATGAGGACAGTAATAGAAATTGGTACCACTAGTTTACCAATTATACTTGGAACGATAACCACCGCTCTCTTACTTTCCTATTTTCTAGCCAAAGTATTAAATATTCCTAGAAATATTGCCACTCTTATTGGGGTAGGATCTTCAATATGTGGTGGGTCAGCTATTGCAGCTACAGCTCCTGTTATCAATGCGAAAGACCATGATATTGCCCAAGCTATTTCTGTAATCTTTTTATATAATATCCTTGCTGCCCTTATTTTTCCCACCCTAGGTGGGCTTATTGGTTTTTCTAATGAAGGTTTTGCTTTATTTGCAGGAACAGCAGTAAATGATACCTCTAGTGTTACTGCTGCTGCATCTTCTTGGGATGCTATCCATAAAACAGGAACTATGGTTTTAGACGAAGCAACAATTGTAAAGTTAACAAGGACTTTAGCTATCATCCCTATTACAATGGTACTAGCTATCTATGAAGCAAAGCAAAATACAAGAGGAAAAAAAGTTTCCATAAAAAAGATTTTTCCCACCTTTATTATTTACTTTTTAGTAGCATCCCTGTTAACTACTTTTGTGGATCAATTTGAAGATAATTCTTTTACTTTATTTTTAGAAAGTCTTTTTGCACAATTAAAAACTATTAGTAAATTTTTTATCGTTATGGCAATGACTGCTATCGGTTTGAATACAGATGTTGTAAAATTAATTCGATCTGGAATCAAACCGATGGTTCAAGGTTTATGTCTTTGGATTTCCATATCTTTTGTAAGTATACTTCTCCAAAAACTAATGGGAGTCTTTTAAAATAGTTTAACCTATTATATTAAAGGGTAAAGATAGTATGTTCATGAAAGTTTATATTTAAAGAACTTAAAAAAGGAGGGTATTATGAAATTAAGTGCAAGAAATACATTAAAAGGTAAAGTTGTAAGTGTGGAAACAGGTGCTGTCAATGGTATTGTAAAAATTGACATTGGCGGTGGGGTTATTATCACATCTTCTATTACCAATAATGCCATTAAAGAATTAGCTTTAGAAGAAGGAAAAGAAGCTTATGCTGTTATTAAAGCAAGTAATGTTATGGTTGGTGTAGATGAATAAAACCGCCTCTATAAAAGAGACGGCTTAGACCTAAGGTGAGTCCTTAGGTTTTTTTATACAAATTTTTCTTGATAATGGTCCATAGCTTCTTGGATAATTTTTTTCGCTTCTTCCACACCATACACTTCTTTTACAGCTGTTTCTTTTCCTTCAAGTTCTTTATAGACTCGGAAAAAGTGACTAATTTCTTTACTAATATGTGTTGGTAGTTCTTCAATACTTTCATAATCTGCATATTCTGGATCAGCGGTTGGTACCCCTATAATTTTTTCATCAGGCTTTTCACTATCTACCATGATTAAAACTCCAATTGGTTTTACTTCCACTAAACTCATTGGTAATAAGGTTTCCGAACATAAAACTAATACATCAAGGGGATCATCATCTTTAGCATAAGTTCTAGGTATAAATCCATAGTTCGCAGGATAATGAGTTGAAGTATATAATACTCTATCTACTAATAACATTCCTGTCTTTTTATCAAGTTCATACTTTACATTTCCCTTTTTCCCAATTTCAATGACAGCCATAAATTTATTTACTCCAATACGACTATCTTCCATATCATGCCAAATATTCATGAAAACCCTCCTCAATTACTAAAAATTTCTGATACGTTTTTTCAATTAAAAATGCTCCTAATGGTGCTGTGATTAAAATAGATAGTACAGCTACAGTAAGAGCCATATTTCCACAAGCTAAACCCATAGCTAGTGGTATTCCTCCAATAGCAGCTTGTACCGTTGCTTTTGGGGTATAAGCTATCATTGTAAAGATCTTTTCCTTAGTCGTGAAATTTGTTCCCAAACAAGAAAGAGCAACTCCTGTAACTCGAAATATTAGGGCTACTAAAATTAATAGAACCGGGGCAAACCCAGCGGCAATAGCAAATTTTAGATTCACAGTTACCCCTACAAGGACAAATAACACTACCTCTCCTACTATCCATAGTTGAGATACGCTTCTACCAAGTTCAAGGGATAATTCTTCATCTCCTCGTTTAATCCCAATACCTAAAAACATGATTGCTAATAAGGAAGCAAAGGGAATAGGAATAATATCTTCTACATAGGTCATAATAAATCCAATGGAAAAAATCAACATTAATTTTTTAGTATTTCCCATCTTAAATTTCTTCCAAAATTCTGTTAATAGTAGACCAATGGCAAGACCAACAAAAATTCCTGTTACTAAAGAAATAGGAATATTATAAAAGCTAGCAGCTGTAATCTTTGTCCCTTTTACTAACCCAATAAATGCAGTAAATAGTACAATAACAAAAACATCATCTACTGAAGCACCAGCTAATATTAATTGTGGGATTCCCTTAGAAACTCCATACCCTTTTTCCAGTAATTGGATCATCTTTGGTACGATAACTGCAGGAGAAACTGCTGCAATAGTTGCACCTATCAACGCCGCTTCTGAAACAGTTACCCCTAGTAACTTTGGAGCTAGTAAGACAACTCCTATAATTTCAAAACAAGCAGGTAAGAAACACATCAAAATAGCAGGACGACCAATTTTATACAAATCATTTAGATTTAGAGATAGTCCAGCTCTCATTAAAATAATAATAAGTGCAATTTTACGTAATTCTGCAGAAATATTTAAAATAGAATCGTCTAATAAGTTTAATCCAAAGGGGCCAATCAAAATTCCTGCAAGAATCATTCCAAATAATCCTGGAATATGAATTTTCTCTGCGATTTTAGCAAAGACCAATCCAAATAAAAAAATAAAAGCAATACTAATTAACATAAAACACCTCCAAAACGCAGAAAAAGCTGACACCTTCTGCGTGTAATTGCAGAAGTCATCAGCTAAATAAGCGGTTTTGGCTAAGCCACGGGAGACATCTTTCCCTTAGAACTTTATTATAGCATAAAGAAAATTTTTTGTCACTTTATTTTTTTAATACTAAAATTTTTTTAAAACGCAATAAATAGGGTATATCTAAGTACATAATAAGAAAGAAAAGAGGTATAACATGAAAAAAAGAATAGTATTTATCTTAGCAATTACAATGATCCTAAGTTTTGGAATGAATGTTTTTGCAAAACCAGAATCTGTCGATGCTCAAGTGTCAAAACAAAAGGTGACCTTTGATGACTTAGATGCTAAAATCGGGGCTTATAATATTCATGGAGAAAATTATTTTAAACTTCGTGATTTAGCAGCGTTAATCACAGGTACAAAGTCTTCCTTTAATGTTATCTATGACAAAAAAAGTGATTCTGTAACTATTATGACCAATGAAATTTACGAAAAACAAAAAGGAGATTTAGCACCTCTTCCCACAGGAAATAAAAAAGGTGTACCAACTCCTCAAAAATTATTTATTATCTATGTGGAAGAACCGAATAAAACAAAACCTTTGGAAATCAAAGGATATAATATAGAAGGAAATAATTATTTTCGTCTACGAGATTTAGGTGAAAAAGTAGGATTTGGGGTTGCTTATAATTATAATACGAATACAGTTATGATTGATTCTGATTTTCCTGATATTAAAGATATTCCAAAAACCAATGATCAACCGGTGAACAAAAAGCCTATTATAAAATTATTTGGATCTCCAAGAGCTTTTGAAACCATTGAAGCGAAAAAGATACTTGGTCGTTCTCATCATGGATTTGAATTTATGGACACAGATCATAATCCAAAAGCAAAAGCAGAATTTGATGCTTTAGGAGGAGGGAAACTTCCTTTAATCGTCATTGGAGATACAAAAATATCCGGGTATGAACCAGAGAAAATTTTAGAAGCCTTAAATAATTTATAAGATAAAGTTCGAGGACATCTCGAACTTTTATTTTTAGGTAAATAGGGTATGTAAAAAACAAGAAGATAAAAGAGGTGATAATATGTCTATTTATGAAGTAATCCAAAATCGAAGAAGTATTCGTAAATACCAAGATCGTGAGATTCCAAAGGAAATTTTGGACAAAATTCTTGAAGCAGGACGACTTGCTCCCAGTGCTTCTAATGAGCAAAACTGGAAATTTATCATGGTTACAGAGCCAAAACTTTTACAAAAGGTAGCATCTTCTATGCCCCAAGATTTTGGAAGAGATGCAAAAGCAATATTGGTTTCCATCGGAGAAAAGGATTCTCGACAAATGCGTTGCGAACAACCAAAGGCAACGGTAGATTTATCCATTGCCACTTCCTATATGCAATTAGTTGCTTGGGAAGAAGGTATAGGCTCTTGTTGGATTGGTTCCTTTTATGCTGATGTGGTTAAAGAAGCCTTAAATATTCCAGAAAATATGACTCCAGTAGCTTTAACAACCTTAGGTTATCCAGGAGAAAATCCAGATCCTAGATTTCGAAAATCTAAAGATGAAGTGATTTCTTATAATAAATATTAAAAAGGTTGCAGAGTTTTATTCTGCAACCTTTTAAAAACTAATCGGTTTATCTTTTCCTTTATGAATGACTTTTCGAAAGTCCAAGTATCCACGGTCCAGTCCTCGTAAAAGAACTTCTGCCGTTCCAATATTTGTCGCCAGTGGAATTTCGTAGACATCACAAAGTCGAATAAGAGCTGAAACATCTGGTTCATGAGGCATCGGTGCTAAGGGATCCCTTAAAAAAATAATTAAATCTAGTGCATCTTCTGATATCATTGCTCCCATTTGCTGATCTCCACCATAGGGCCCTGATTTAAAACAATGAATAGATAGTCCTGTTTCTTCCATGATTCTCTTCCCAGTGGTACCTGTTGCATACAAATCATGTTGTTCCAATATATTTTGGTATGCGATGGCTAAATCTACAATCATTTCTTTTTTTCTGTCATGGGCAATTAAAGCTATTTTCATAGTCACCTCATTCTACTGATTTAAAATTATAAATTGGTCGTATTTGTTCTTCTATGTCCACAGAATCTCCAATAGCATTGATAATTTTTTTAGAATCTTTGTAGGCCATAGGAGCTTCATCAAGGGTTTTTTTATTTGCCGTTGTAGTATAAATCCCTTCCATCTCTTTTAAAAAGGACTTAGTACTTAAATGTTTCTTTGCTTGCCTTCGAGATAGTACTCTTCCAGCCCCATGGGGAGCAGAGTAATTCCAATCAGGATTTCCCTTTCCTGTACAAATTAAAGAGCCTTCTTTCATATTTAAAGGAATTAATACTCTTTCCCCTTTCTTTGCACGGATAGCACCTTTTCGGATAATCTTATCTTCTAAACATACATAGTTATGAATCGTTTCCCAGGTTTTTATTCCATTTTGACCTTTACCATATAGAAATTTTTTAATCTTTTCAAAAATAAGCTTCCGATTATAAGAAGCCCACGTTTGGGTTATTTCCATATCATGTAAATAGTCTTCTAGTAACCTTCCAGTGATAAAACTTAAATTACCATAAGGATTTTCTTTCTTCCCTTTTCTTTGATAAATATCTGCAACTTGCTTTCCTAGATTTCTACTTCCTGTATGAATTACAAGATATTTATTTTTCATTGTATCCTCATTGATTTCTATGAAATGATTTCCTCCACCTAAGGTTCCTAAGCTACGATAAATTCTATCCACATGTTCCAGTTCTTCAAAACATCTTAGCTTAGATACAAGATTGGTATCATCTGTAGCTCTATGATGGACTTGGAATCCACTGGGAATTTCCTGACGAATGAAAAAATCCAATCCTTTCAAAGGAATATCTAATTCCCCTAGTTCTCCCACTAACATTCCACATCCAATATCCACCCCTACAATATTAGGGCAAATTTTATCATCAAAAGTTAAAGTTGTCCCAATAACACAACCAGCTCCAGAATGGGCATCTGGCATAATACGTAACTTTTGCCCTTTCATTAAAGGGGAGTTTGCTAAATCCTTGATTTGTTTTTTACCATTTGAGTCTAAATCATCTGCAAAAATCTTTATGGATTCCTTCATAGCTTCCTTTCTATTTTTTTATTTTTGTCCCTGTGTAGGTAAATCCTTCTTGAATCATATCATAGTACTTCCCTTTATCTTTTCCAAAAAGAGATTTACACTTGGGACATTTTACATCTTCTCCAATAAGAATCGGGGAATGATAAACCCTTGTTATTTTATTTTTATGACAACGAAGAACTTTCCCCGTTCCAATCTTCAAATACTTATACAGTTTTGTTTTACAATATGCACATTTAATCGTAAGCAAAGAAAACTCCTTTCCTAGATTATTTGAACTTGGCAGGATTGAAGGACATCAATGGCTGCTTTATGTTTTTCTGGGGTAACTCCTGCTGAACCTTTAGGATCCACAAAGATTGGAACTTCTGTTAAATGAGCTTTTAATAATAAAGCATTGGAAATAACACAAATATCAGTACAAACTCCCATTATCCTTATAGAATCAATCCCTTCCCTATGATTTAAATCCACTAAATAATTTGCCAAGTCTAAAGAACCAAAGGTATTTTTTTCAAAAACTTTAATATTTTTTTCCACTTGTAATGTTTTCAATGGTTCCACTAATTCATGACCTTCTGTTCCCTTAATACAATGGGGTATCGGTAAATACTTCCCTTCTTGAGTTTCTTTATAATCCTCCCCATGAGTATCTAAGGTATAAATAATTTCCCCTTGAAATTTCTTTACCTCTTCCACAACATAATGAACAACACTTTGTCCTTCCTTTGTAGCCAATGAACCATAAATAAAATCTTTTTGCATATCAACCACAATTAAAACATCCATGCTCTAAATCCTTTCGTTTTTCATAGATATTATGCAATTTTCCATCCAATGGTTTTTTCTCTCATATTTACAAAGTCTTGATACAAACCTTTTTGCTCCATTAATTCTTTATGAGTTCCTAGTGCTTCAATCTTACCTTGGTTTAACACAATGATTTGATCTGCATTTTCCACGGTTTTTAATCGATGGGCAATCATAATTACTGTTTTACTCTTCGTTAATTCTTCAATAGCATTTTGAACTAGATTTTCATTTTCCGGGTCAATATTTGCTGTAGCTTCATCTAGTATAATAATAGGAGCATCTTTCATAATAGCCCTTGCAAAAGAGATCCTTTGAGCTTCCCCTCCAGATAAAGAAGAACCACCTTCTCCTATTATAGTATCAAATCCATTCTCAAGTTTCATTATAAATTCATAACAATGTGCTTTTTTTGCTGCTTCTATTACCTCTTCTCGAGATTTTTCTGGAGAACCAAATTTTATATTATTGGCTATTGTATCGTTGAATAAATAAACATCTTGAAATACTACAGAAATTTGATCCCATAGTGCATCTAATTTATAATCTCTAATATCCCTTCCATCAATGGTAATAGCACCAGAATCCACATCCCAAAATCTTGCAAGTAACATGGTAATGGTTGTCTTTCCTCCTCCAGAAGGTCCAACAATAGCTGTGGTAGTGTTTTCTTTAATTTTAAAACTTACATTTTTTATGACCTTTTCATTTTCGTAGGAAAAATCTACATTTTTAAATTCAATATTGAAATGTTTAGGTTTTATATTTTGTCCGTCAATGTCCATAACAGGAATTTCTTCAATTTCTTTGATTTGATTCATAGAAAATCTTAGCATTTTAAAAAATGCAACAAACATCCCAGCTGTTTCTAGATGACTAAATAATAGAAAAGATGCAATAATCATAACAATCGATTCATAAATGGGCATGGAGCCGTCAATGAAAAATCGAATACTAAGGTACATAATAAGTATAGCTAAAAGCCGAATCCCAAAGGATAAAAGAAACATAAGTGGAATATAGGTTTTTTCTAAAGAAGTATTGATCCTTCGATTCCTTTCGATTTCTTTCATGTATTCTGAACTAGTATCATTTTTTAAATTAAAAGATTTTACAATTTGCATCCCTTGGACATATTCTAAGGTTTTTTCCACTAAACGCCCGTCAGATTCTATTTTCTTTCCAGAAAGCTTTTCTCCTTTTTTATTAATCATAGAAATAATAATAAAGAAATAAATCATCGCACCAATACATACGAACCCTATTTTTAGATTAAAGTTTAAAAGTAATAAGGTCATAATCAAACTTAAGGTTAAACCTGATGTAAACTGAATTAATACTAAAGTTGCCACTTCTTGAAAATTATTACAGGTGTTTGTGGCAATACTTGTAATTTGACCTAGGGATTTTTTACTAAAATATCCCATAGGAACATATTTTAAATGGTCACCAATATCCATTCTCTTAGTAGCTGCAACATCATAACCAATTTCCGTTTGGAGCATGGTGGATTTAGCCTTTGAAATAATAATAAATACCATAGCAATAGCCATAATCAAAAAGGCCTGTCCTATTAAAGAAACCTTTATATTTCCCTCTAAAATACCTTTCAAAACAATATAAATGGCTATTATTTTAGAAATATTTAAAAAACTTTCCACAATAGATAAAAGAATGGTTTTTCTTAATTTCCCTTTATCCTTCCCAATAAAGGCTTCAAAGTCTTTGTATAATTTAAACATATTCCACCTTCCTATCTTTTGTTTCCATATGAGCTTTATACATCGAAGCATATAAAGGTGACTTTTCCAATAGTTCACTGTGAGTCCCAGTAGCTTCTACTTTTTTATCATTAATCAGTAAAATTTGATCTGAATTTGTAATCGTTGAAAGTCGATGGGCTACTACAATCAATGTTTTCGATTGAATTAACTGGGAAATGGAAGATTGAATTACATATTCATTTTCAGGATCTGTATATGCTGTGGCTTCGTCAAATATTATAATCGGAGCATCTTTGATCATAGCCCTTGCAATACATATTCTTTGTCTTTCCCCACCTGACAAAGAACCACCTTTTGAACCAACAATAGTATCATATCCTTGCTCTAATTCTTTAATAAAATCATGTAGCCCACAGCTTTTACAAATTCTTATAATTTCATCATCTGAAATCCCTGGTTTTCCCATACGAAGATTTTCCATAATGGAAAGATTAAAAAGATAATCTTTTTGAGAAACATAAGCAATCATATCATTTAGTTTTTTCAAAGGGATTTCTTTTATATTGACTCCTCCAATAAAAATTTCCCCTTGGTCCACTTCATAAAAAGAAGCTAATAACTTTGTTATAGTACTTTTCCCACTTCCAGAAGGCCCTACAAGTGCATTCACCGTATTTTCTTTAATTTCTAAATTAACATGGTCAAGAACTAATGAATCATGGTACCCAAAAGATACATCCTTCATCGTAATGTTATAATGTTTGATTTCCTTTAATAATTGATCTGGTCTTTCTAAATCCTTTTCGTCTAAAATCTTTGCTACTGTTTCTAATATTGGTTTTGCTGTCGCTATATTATCCATATGAGCAGCTGCATTTAAAATTGGTGTTATTAAGCCAAAATTTATAAGTAAAATTATAATAAAACTTTCCAAATCTAAACTTCCCTTTATATACATATAGGCTCCTATAGGTAATGTTCCAATTATAGTAGAAGGAAGAAGAGAAAAGGCAATGGAAAACCCAATGATATTTTCCCTCATCCAATCAATCGCTGAATGAGCCGCATCATAAACAGCTTTCGACAATCTTTCATACTGCTTACCTGATTGATTAAAAGCTTTGATTACTTCAATACCATTAATATATTCAACAATCGTATTATTTAAAATAGCATTTTTTTCTAAGTAGTTTTCAAATCGTTCTTGATATCCTTTCATATTAAACATATACACAAGGATTGAAAGAGGAATCATTAAAATGGCAACAAGAGCTAATTTCCAGTTTAAGTAAAAAAGATAAAGTAATGTAAAAATAGATGCTAAAACATTACCAGATACCTCAGGAATTACGTGAGAAAATGTGATTTCCATTTTATCTATTTTCTCAACCATAATATCTTTTAAAGCTCCTGAAGAATAATCATCAATTACCCCTAAAGGTATTTTCGACAATTTTTCAGCTAGTCTTTTTCGTATCGTTGCAAGTAATTGAAAGGTTGCAACATGAGATGCTGTTGTAGAAATTTTATGAAACAAATTACTCAATGTCATAAATATTGCTAAATAAAAAAGATATTTCCCATAATCTCCAATATTTTTATTTCCACTAAGAATTAGCTGGATAATACTTGCTGCCACAATATATGGCAATACTGTACAAATAGCAGAAAGAATAGAAAATAATATTGATATGGCATATTCCTTCTTGTGTAAAAGTATAAATTCTTTTAAATACTTCTCCATACTACCCTCCTATTTTAATAATTGAATAAAACTGGACATATACATCCTAATATAAATTTCTAAATATGGTCTTGCTTCCTGAAAATTTTCAATATCTTTAAGGATATCAAAAATTGGCGGAATAGTATTTTTAATAAAAAGTTTCAAAACCTTTTTTGTATATTTGTCTACAACACCTCCTTTTTTTAACTGAATAATTTCTAAACTACTTTGATAATCCATTTCTATAAATTCGTCTAAATATTTCTCATATCGGTTGCCTTCAATTTTGTAAATCAACAATAAAAATAAAGCTCTATTTTCATAGAGGAATTTATAGTAGGAAAGACTCTTTTCAATCAGAATCCTTTGTTTTTCTACATCATTTTCGAAATTATTAAAAATTTCCAATAGCTCCATTGTTTTATGATTAGTATCATGGTTAAATTCATTGTGGATTTCCATTAAGGTATGAAGTTCTTTTTTTACAACTGTTTCAAACAATTCATTTTTATCCTTAAAATAACCATAAATAGCACCTGTTGTTACACCGGATTTCCTTGCAATTTCCCTTAAAGAAGCCTCTTCATATCCTCTTTCCAAAAACTCACTTTTTGCTACATATAATAAATTTTCTTTGGTGCCCAAATAAACCTCCTTCTTTCATATAACAGTGTTATAAATAAATTATAACGATGTTATATTTCTCCGTCAATAGTTATGATAATATTTATCAATTAAAATTTCCTGACAAAATACCACTACCTTTTTTGGTAGTGGCATAATCAGTACCAACGAACTAGAGGTAAATGATTGTTAATCCCTTTGGTCATTAAAATTTGATGTAGGTCATTGATTCCATTATGAAAAGATGCTGCACATGATGATAAGTATAAATCCCACATTCGTACAAACCTTTCGTCAAACTGACGATTGATGATATCCAAGTGTTTATAATAATTTTCCCTCCAACATAATAAAGTTTTATTATAGTGTAGACGAAGATTTTCCACATCTAGGGTATTGAAGTTTAAAGCTCCTGCATGATATAGAATCTCTCGTAAACTGGGAATCGTTCCTCCAGGAAAAATATATTTTTTTATCCATGGGTCTCCATGATGTTCTTTTCTTCCTGAAATAAAATGCAAAAGGAATAATCCACTTTTTTCTAAGACTCGATAAACAGAGTCCATAAATAATTTATAATTATCTCTTCCTACATGTTCTACCATTCCAATACTTACCACTCGGTCAAATTTTTCTCCCATTTTTGGTAAGTCGCGATAATCCATAAGCTCCACATGTAAAGAATCTTCCAATCCTTCTTCAAGGATTCGTTTCTGGAATATGTGATACTGTTCCTTACTTAAAGTAATTCCCGTTCCTTTGACCTTATATTTCTTAGCAGCTTCTATAAGTAGATACCCCCAACCACAACCAATATCTAAAAGACTCATTCCTTCTTTTAAATATAATTTTTCCAAGATATAATCAACTTTATTCACTTGTGCTTGGTAAAGGGAGTCATCCTCATGTTTAAAGTACCCACAGGAATAACTTAAGGTCTTATCTAACCATAATGCGTAGAAATCATTTCCTATATCATAGTGACTTTGCACTTCTTCTAACTGATTCTTTTTCGAAGAAGAAGTAAAAACAATATCTCTTAATAAACTATTATTTGTTGAGAACTTATTAAATTGTTCCAATAAACAATCTAGAGCTTGATAAAGATCACCTTCCACTTCCAAATCTTTATCCATATAAGCTTCCCCTAAAGCCAAAGATGTGCTTTTAAGTAAATCTTTTATGGGAATCATCCTATGGACATCTATAACAAACTTTGGTTCTCCATCTCCTATTTTATGTTCCTTTCCTTCTAGTTTTACTAAAAAAGGATATGTATCAAACTTCTTTAAAAATGAAATCAAAGGATTTTCTTTGATCATTTTTCCTCCTT
>JAUNVD010000121.1 GCA_030537855.1 Tissierellia bacterium
AAAATTGAAATTGATGATCGATTGAATCAAAAACTAAAAAAGAAACATAT
Organism: Tissierellia bacterium; assembly: GCA_030537855.1. GTDB lineage: Bacteria > Bacillota > Clostridia > Tissierellales > Peptoniphilaceae > JAUNVD01. The sequence goes on from JAUNVD010000121.1 coordinate 51, forward strand.
GAAAAAGATAGCGTCTATTTTAAAAGAATTAGTCAATAACTCTTTTCGTCATTCTTCATCCTCCTATATCTTAATATCACTAGAGGAAAGTTCAAAGGGTATTGTAATAAATTACGAACAAGATGGTGTTGGGGAAGAAGATTACCATAGAATTAAAAATCCTAACGGTGGACTTTGTCTAGTCTCTTCACTAGTAAAAGGGTCCCAAGGCACATGGAAATTTTATTGGAGAGATTCTGTATTAACTTCTCATATTGTAATAGGAGATGGAAAGCATGAAGATTTTACTTTATGATGATCATGTTTTATTAGGAAAGTCTTTATCACAATTATTACGAGAACATAAGGGAATAAAAGACTGTATCTTTGTCTCAACCCTAGACTCTTTTTATGAGACATTGGAAAAAGAAGATTTTGATATTATTATCTTGGATATAAATCTTGGAAATGGGATTCATGGATTGAATCTTATTGATGATTTATTAAAAAAGAATCCATTATATTCTATTGTAATACTTTCCTCTTATGATTTGCCCATCTATAAGAAGTCTGCTTTTGAACGGGGAGCTGTAGACTATATTCACAAATCCATTGATGTGGAAGAATTGGTTCATCGATTAGTACAAGTAAAAAAGAAGAAAACTCCACGATTAAACAGTTTACCTGAATATTTAACCCCTCGTGAAGTGGAAATCCTAAACTTATTATGTCAAGGAATTAAGAAAAAAGATATAGGAAAAAAATGTTTCCTAAGTGAACGAACGGTATATAATCATATTCAAAATATCTATGATAAATTAGAGGTAAATAATGCTTTGGAAGCTTGTACAAAGGCTAGAAAATTAGGATACTTAGATCCATTTTTATGATTATTTAAGATATTTCGATAATCTTTTTTATTTCTCACTTTTCTCTTTTTGTTAAAATAAAAGGAGGAGGTGTATTATGGATTTAGTACTACTATCTGCAATTAGTTATCTTCTTAGTGGAATTTTTTGGACTTTCGGTGATATTTGGATTGTAGGTTATGATGAAAATAAAAAAAGGGTTTTAGAATTACAGGAGTCTGGACTAGGAAAAAATGATGCACAGCTTATTGCTATTTATGAAGATGCTGATGAAAAAAGACTACGTAAAGGAGCGCTGATTGCAAACTATACGGTGATTTTCATGTTTGGTGGCTTGTATTCCTTGTGGTCTTTTAATCATGGAACTATCGGTAGTATTGGTATTATTCTTTTGTGTATCGGTTATAGCCTTTCTCCATTGGCCCACTGTGCATATTATTATGTTGGAATTGCTGCAAAAGATTATTTTAGGAACAATGATAATCGAGATGTTTTAAAATCCAGTATTCGATTTTTATACCTTGTATGGGTTCCAGCGATTGCCATTTCTTTTCTTGGCTATTTACTATATGCAGTGGCAATTCTACTTGGTCAAGTGGATTTACCACTTTGGATGGGAATTTTAAATCCTTTCGTGTTAAGTATTCTCTTTGGATTGTTCACAAAGCTTCCCTATCCTGGAAAACCAAATCTTGATGGCGCAATCTTTAACCTTGCCTTGTGTCTTTGGTCTATCTTTTTAATTTTACAAATCATATAAAAGACTCCCTTTCTCCAAAGTATTTATAGGAGAAGGGAGTCTTATTTATTT
>JAUNVD010000122.1 GCA_030537855.1 Tissierellia bacterium
GCTTTTAACTCTTCTTCTTTTATCGTTCTTGCATCGCAAGTTTCAGGTCCTTTTTGAACTCTCGTGCAGCATCGCCACACGGTCGATTTCTTACCCCTATTATTCCATTGGATTCTACGATAGACATCTTTACACTTTTCACAAAGCACAATACTTGATAGTGCATACTTGCTCGAGTATATTCTTTTTTTGTCCTTACCACTGATCATATTGGCTCGCCTTGATTTTTCTTCTTGAACTCTCAAGAAGATATCTTTTGGAATTATGGGTTCATGGCTATTTTCGACATAGTACTGAGGAACAATACCATCGTTTTCAACTCTTTTCTTATTTAAAAAATCAACCGTATAGGTCTTTTGTAACAGGGCATCCCCCATATATTTCTCATTCGTTAGAATCTGATTGAGGTTTGAAACATGCCACTTCTTATTTCCTGCTCCGTTTTCTATCCCATCTTTTTCCAGTCCTTCTTTTATATCTCGTAAACTAGATCCTTCCAGGTACTCTCTATAAATTCTTTTGATTACTTTCGCCTCTTCTGGAACGATAATGAGTTTTCCCTCTTCATCTTTTGTATAGCCTAAAAAGCGATTATGATTGATGGAAAGCTCTCCTTGTTGGAATCGGTACTGAAGACCGAGTTTCACGTTTTCTGATAGGGACTGACTTTCTTGTTGAGCTAGAGATGCCATGATCGTAAGTAACACTTCTCCTTTGGCATCCATGGTATTGATGTTTTCCTTCTCAAAAAAGACGGCAATATTATGTTCTTTTAGCTTTCTAATATATTTTAGGCAGTCCAGAGTATTTCTTGCAAAACGGCTGATGGATTTGGTGATGATATAGTCGATATTTCCTTTCATAGCTTCTTCGATCATTTGATTAAATCCATCTCTTTTCTTGGTATAGGTTCCACTTATTCCCTCATCGGAAAAGACACCTACAAATTCCCAACGGTCATTTTTTTGAATATAGTCTGTATAATGTTCTACTTGGGCTTCATAGCTTGTGGCTTGTTCATCGCTTTCTGTTGATACCCTCGCATAGGCTGCGACTCTTAATTTTTTCTCTTTGGACTCCTTGATAGAATTACCTTTTTTCTTCTTTGCGGGAATAAAAATTACATTACTTTTCATGGGAGTCGCCTCGTATTTCTATTCTAGAATATATCCACTTTGCTTTTTTAAAAGGATCGGTGATGTCCATTTCAGCTTTTTTAATATAAAACTCTCTTGGAATGACTCTTCGCTTCCCGTTATTTACATGTGCATTTCTTATCTTCGTTTTTTCTATTAAAATGTCTGCTACAATATTAAATGTTTCATTATCGATTATCGTTGGATATCCCTCATCTCCCACGTATTTTTTATTGCTAAGCATTCTTTTTATGGTCGAGTGATTTTTTCTAATCCCCGTATTTTTTATTGCTTTTATGAGTACCTTGTCCTCCATGTAGTTTTGGAAGAGTACTCGCACATCTTTTGCCTTTTCTTCATCAATGATGTATTTTCCATTTTCTATTTTGTATCCATAGGGTATATGCGTCATCTTAAACCTCCTCTTTGAATGACAGTCCACAGCGAAGTTCAAATAAGAATGATGTTCTATCTTTAATAAAGACTTTTTTAACTACTTTTTTAAATACATCTTCATCAAAACTACAGTAGTATTCATCTCTTTTTAAGATATTTTCCAAAATGCTTA
>JAUNVD010000051.1 GCA_030537855.1 Tissierellia bacterium
GTTTGAAGCAATAAGGGTATCGCTTCAAATAAAGTGCCTATAATTAGAAACATCGCAATGGCACCTAAACCGGACATCAATTCCGAAGGGCAATATATTAAAGAACCTAATATCCCAAGTACAATGATGATTAAGATCAATCCAATCAATCAATTTCTATTGCAGAAATTACTCTAAAAACCAGTGAAAGGATAAAGAAGAGTAGAGCAATAGGAAGTATTTTTATTCTCATATGAAAAATATGAAACAAAGGCTTCATCCACTAAAATACGCATTGTTTTCTTCATTCATTGAATTGCATCTTCAAGTTCTGTTTCGTTTCTCAACCTTGCAAAGAAATACCGATTTGCTCTTACCCTTAACTTATGCATCTTACATATATATTTAGAGCAATAAAAATTTGTTCCGGATTCAGAATCATCATAATTAAATCCTTAGCAAAACGTACAACTACTTGCTATTTCACATTTCTTACATTCCTCGTCAGATTGAATCCTGCTTGTTGAAAAAACCACAGCATTTTCAGAGCAAAATTTTAGAGGTCTGTGTCACAAATGTTTGACTACTCTAGATTCATATTAAAAAAAAAAACAAAAACACCACTTGACATTGATAAAACGTTATAGTAGAATACAATAAAAATAGATTGATATGGATGAGACAGAAAAATATTCTGTATAATAGATGCTTTTTAAGTGTAAATTTCTATGGAAAAGTATAGATTTATATATATTTATTTAGATTATATGGTATTCTGTTTTGAATTGATGAACTTTAGTTTATGACGTACGTCTAAAATGCACATTATGAGTTTTAAGAAATTTTATATTTAGACTTAGAGTTGTTTTAGAAAAGCATATTATAAGTTAATATAATTAAATGTTGCACTTTAATTCAGTGAATAAGAATGTATAGTTTTTATAAAAAAAGGAAGTGGTTATTATGAAAAAGAAAAAATTGTGTTCAAATCAAGAAAATGTGGAGAAAACCGAATCAAAAAAATTAGAATCAAAACCGGAATTAATTGAAATTGAGATGAAAAATGAAAGTTTAGTGTTTTTTGCCTCATGCCATTGCAGTTTGGGAGATATAAGAGAACTGTAATTCTGATCTATGATGCTTAAATAATATTTTCGAAAATAAAAAAACTATACATTCTATTCTAACTATTCTAAAAAACGGAGGAAATACTATTGATAAATTCTGATTATCTTATTATGGGGAATCATGTTATTAAGCGTGATGGTAGTAAAATAATTAAAGCTAATTTTGATATACTTGATTATAAAAACAATGTTTTAATTAAAGAGAAATTGATGAATGCAGGCATACTGTCATCAGATAAAGATCACCTTGCTGAGGATTTACATACTAACTTGGTAATAAAAGAAAATCATATTTTTAATAATATGAGACTATTTATACAGATAACAAACAAATGTAATCTTAAGTGCAAGCATTGTTATGCTGAATCATCTTTTGACGAACAAGATGAAATACAATTTGAGGATGTAATAAATATACTAGATGAAGCTATAGATTTAGGAATTTGGCGGATTGATTTTACTGGTGGTGAGATTTTTTTAAAAGATTATTTTTATGATGTTTTAGAGTATATTAAATTCAAGCCTATTTCATCTCTTATTTTTACTAATTTGACACTTTTGAATGATAACAACATAGATTCAATTATAAGAAACCCTGCTATAAGAGAAATAATTACTTCTATAGATTATTTTAGTGCAGACAAACATAATGAGTTTCGTGGCGGAATAGATGCTTTTTCGAAAACCTTAAACAATGTCAATAAACTTAACAACGAAGGAAAAAAAGTAACTGTAAATACTATGGTTTTAAATGACAATCACGACGATATATTAGAAATGATAAACTATTTTATTCCAAAGGGCATAGATATGCACTTTGATACAGTAATAAATTGTGGTCGAGCAAAGTGCTACAAAGAGGATAGGTTTAATCAGGACAAAGAGAATGTAAATTTTATTGCTTCGTGTGCAGGTAGAATTCAGAAATTAAAAAATCATAAATATAATAGCATAGATTCAATTTCATGCGGAGTCGGAGAAAATTTGATTTTTTTAAACAATCATAATAGATTTCAGGTATGTCCTGGAATAAATGAAAATGTTGGAATGAAATACTATTTAGGTAATCATATTATAGAAGCCTATCATAATTTAAAAAAATTAAATTTGAATTGCGATGTGAAACATTGCAAATATTATGAAAAGTGCTCATATGGATGTAAAATGCGATCTATGTTATATCATAATAGTATCAATGGCCCAGATGATGTTATTTGTTATTTTAACCGTATAAAGGAAGAAAAACTAAATGTATAGATTAAATGAAAATATTATTTATTTTGAAATCTTTGATGATTATATTATGGTAATGAATTTGGAAACGGGTTATACTATCAAAATCAACAAAGCGGTATTTGATGATCTATCATCAGATTGTTCTAAATTAGAAGAACAAAGTGAGAGAGATTCTGATTTATTAAAACTACTTGAAAAAAAGGGGATTATATATGAATAGTTTAATTTCAAAAAAATTACATGAATTAAATGAGTTGAATTTAAGTAGTCCTGTTATTGATAAAATAAATATGTTCGATGCTTTTTTAGTTGAAGAATCTATTAAGAATAATAAAAGATTAAATAACCCTTTTTATGCTTCATGGAATATAACAAATAGATGTAATACTAATTGTATCTATTGTATAAACCAAGTTGAGACAATCTCATTAGATGAAATGACATTTGAAAATAAAATTGAAACTATTATTAAGTTAAAAAACATGGGAATTAAACATATTAGACTTTTAGGAGGGGAGCCTTCAATAGTAGATGGGTTTAATGATATAATTAAGTTTATATTAGATAATGATATTTATCTATCGTTTTCGACTAATGGCTTTGGGATAAACGACAATACTATAAATGTTTTAAAAAATTATTCTGTATATAAGTACCAAATACATGTTAGCTTAGATTCAATTGTAGAAAAAAACAACGATAGAAACAGGGGCTATAGAAGCTGTAGGATTGCTTTAAATGCAATTGACAAGTTATTATCTATTGAAAATATAAACTTAACTGTATTTTCGGTTTTTACTAAATATACTGTTAAGGACATATTAAAAACATATGACTACATGAATCGGTTAAAAGTACCTATTTTAGGTGGGGTTATTCCCGTGAAAAGAGGAAAAGCAACTGATGAAATGATTTTACCATTGACAGTTGATTTTCTAGAAGATTTAATAAAAGTAAAAATAACGAGCTTGAATTCGTTTACTGAATTTTTTACTTCATTGGGTTACGAAGCGGTTGATAATTCAATTCTTCCAAAAGGAGTTACAAAAGAGATGAAGGAAAAGTCAGACATATATTTTAGAACAAAGTGTAATAGTGCTGTTACAAGATTACATGTAGAGAGTAATGGGGATTTTTATCCTTGTGATAATTTGAAATTTCCAGAATTTAATTTAGGTAATTGCTTAGACACCGAAGATATCTTAACGTTATGGGGACATGAAAAGATGAATGAAATATGGTCAATTAGAAGATTACATAAAGAAAATTGTAATAAGTGTAAACATTATTATTGTTCAACTGGTTGTATGGGCTTAACATATGGTGAATATGGGACTTTATATAAAAAAGACCCAAATTGTAAAATTATAATATAATTTGTATTCCTTTTTGTATTCGTTTCAAATAAAGAGGAGGTTTATTTGAAAGTAATTAATATTGGTATTATGGCTCATATTGATGCAGGAAAAACTTCACTTACAGAAAATTTTTTGTTTAAAAGTGGGGCAATTAATGTTTTAGGTGAAGTCAATTCGAAGAATACTACAACGGACAATCTTGAAATGGAAAGAAGTCGGGGAATAACCATCAGGGAATCTACAACTTCATTCATTTGGAATGGTGTCAAAATTAATATTCTGGATACTCCGGGCCATTTTGATTTTTTCTCGGAAGTCATTAAGTCCTTATATGTTGTAGATTGCGTAATACTTATAATTTCTGCGGTTGAAGGGATACAAACGCAAACCGACAGGATCATTAGATTGCTTACGAATATGGGAATACCTTATATTACCTTTATTAATAAAATTGATAGGGTCGGCTCGGATTATTCTAAGATCCTTGAAGAGATGGGATATAAGTATAAGGCGGATTTCGTTCAAATGCAGAGTATGGATTTTAATTCGATGGAATTAATGGACAGTTCCTTGGATCATGAGGTTTTTGAAGAAAATATTCTCAGGATGAGTCTCCATGATAAAGGGTGTTTGGAGGATTATCAGGACGGAAATGGGAAATTTTACGATTACTATTTGTCGAAGAAAAGTCTATTCTGGTCGCAAAAGGTCTACCCTGTATTTTTGGGTTCTGTGAAATATGATTTGGGTATTCAAGAAATTTTAGATTTTATATCGGAGCTTGTTGAAGAAAAATCCAATGGAAGGATAGTGGGGGCTCAGAAGGTAAGCGGTATTGTCTATAAAATTGAATATCAAGAAAATAAAAAGCTGTGTTTTTTTAGATTGTACAAGGGGTCCATTTCAAAATTAGATGATGTCAAGATTGGCCAAGAGGAGTTAAAGATTCGAAATCTTTTTATCATTAAAAACACAAATATTGTGAAATGTGATGTTGTTTATGAAAATGATATAGGGATTCTTGTGGATATAGACAATATAAAAATTGGAGATATCATTGGAGAAGCGGATGAAAAAATCAGGACAATTGTCATGAATGAGCCCTGTTATTTTTTTACAATATTTTCATCGAATATCCAGGATCGGATTGAGCTTGTGAAAGCTTTGGAGAAAATGATCTTAGAGGATCCAAGTATTGGTTTTAAAATAGCGGGTAATAAAATTGTGGTGAGTATTTGCGGGGAAATACAGAAAGATTATATTATTGATAAATTGGAATCCCAATATAAAATAAATTTTCAAATTGGAGATGTTAAGCTAAAATTTAAGGAAACCATATGTAAGAGAGCTTTGGGATCCATTGGGTTCATGAAATCCAAAAATCATCTTAATGCGGCCATTCAATTTGAAATTTCGCCTCAAAAAAGAGGCAGTGGTGTTCAATATATTTCCGAGGTTTCTTCAGGTTATCTTACCAAACCATTTCAAAATGCAGTTCGTGAAGGGGTTTTTAAGGGCGTTGAAAGCGGGGTGCAAGGTGGAGAGCTCACAGATATTAAAATCATTTTCAAAAAAGCAATTTATGATAGTGTTTCTAGTACTCCTTCCGATTTTAGAAAGCTTGCACCGGAAGTCGTTCAAAAGATTATCGAAAAAACTGGAACGGAAATCTTGATCCCTTATACGAAAATAATACTCTCTGTACAAGAAAGCTTTACGGGGGTGGTTATTGAAAAAGTATTATTGTATCATGGTAAAATTAATGATATTCATAGTGTTGAGAATCTTGTGGAAATTCATTGTATTGTTAAAATGAAGTATTGGAACGATTTATTGACTTCTCTGAATTCCATAACAGGTGGCACTTTTGAATATAAGACAACGGGAACCATTTATGATCAACAAGATAAAATTTAAAAACTGGAGGAATAGTATGCAAGAAAATAAAATCTTAAAATCCGATGTTAAAAAGCCTTTGAAATTTTTATTCTCGAATATTAGGAAAAAGGAGCTCTTCTTATTATATAGCTTGTCTATGATATCCATCTTTATAAAATCAGCGAATATATTTCTTTCGGGAGATATTGTTCAGGAGGCCATAGAATTTAAGAAATTAAATATGAAGTTAACGCTCATCTTTTTAATCCTGACCATCAGTGAGATCATCATCTTTAAGCTTAAGACTTACCTATCGAACCGCATTTCATACAAGGTTGAAAACAGGCTGCTACTTAAGTCTGTTAATTCCATATTGGATATTAAGCAATCGGATCTGGAGGCCTTTGGCCAATATGAAATCAATAATATATTGACCCGGGATGGACAGCGGGTCAAGCAATTTATCAATAGAAATATTGAAAAGCTTATTTTCTTTCCTTTGTCCTTCCTAATCTATTTTATTTTTATCTTAAAGACAAATACCAGGATTGGAGTTGTCATTATTCCCATAATTATTCTCTCGTCCCTTTTTAATATCTTTATTTCAGATAAATTAGTTCATGAATTGGAGAAAAAGGTGGAGGTCGCCCATACACTCAATTCCTATGAGCAGGATATTATGAGCAATCAGGATCTGGTCCGGTCCTATAGAATTTTTGATTTTGTACTTAATAAATATGAAGATACCTTGGGCGTGATGTATGCCAGCGACAAATCCGCCTTGAAGGTGAAATATATTTCATATATACCGGGCCTGATTAATGAATACTTGCCCATCCTGGTTCTCAGTGTTTTGTCCTTAGGCCTTATTATGGACAAGCAGCTCAATTACGGCGACTTTATTATTCTGGTCGGTCTGGTGAATCAGGTCTCGCTGCCCTTTACTCAATTTTTAAGAATTCTAAACGATCTGAAGATTATAGAAATTTATGAGAAGAATTTTTCCAAGGTTTTATCCTCTGACGCCGCCCATTGCACGCCGTCTCAGTCCGAATTATTGAAAAAGGATTGTCTTCCCATCGAATTAAACCATGTGGATTTTTCCTATGAGGAGCATTCCGCCAATACCCTTAACGATCTCTCTTTATCCGTATTGGATAAGGAAAAGGTGCTTATTACCGGGCCTTCAGGGATTGGAAAGTCCACATTGATCAAGCTTGTATCCGGCATCATAGAGCCCACCAAAGGTTCCGTTAAAGTCTATGGCCTCGATCCCTATGACAATGAAAGGACTATTTTTGAAAATATTGCCATAATCGATCAAAACCAGGAATTTTTTAAAGAAAGCATCCCTTTCAATATAAGTCTGAAGAAGGAATGGACCGATGAAGAAAAGGCCCGACTCGATGAAATTATCAAATATACGGATTTGGAGCAGCTCTGTACGGAAAAAGAATATATTGAAAAGGACGGCCAAAATTTATCCGGAGGACAAAAGCTCAGGATTTTAGTGGCCAGGGCCCTATTTTCTCAAAGGAGGATCATGCTCTTGGATGAGCCGGATTTCGCCATCGATGAAGCGGGAATAGACAAAATATATCAACTGATTACAACCATCGATTCCACAGTCCTTGTGATCACACACAATCGACGAATCCATGATTATTTTGACAAGCATTATATTTTTAACAGGAACGGAAAACTTTATGAGGAGAATGCCAATGAATATTAATCAGATATTTCGAAAAGTACTCAATCCCCTATCACTTATGGGTTTCATATTAAATATCCTTCAAACCAGTATTGCCAATTTATTATTGGGTTATATTTATATGATCCTTTTTTCAAGCGAGATCAATTATGTCAAATTGACGATTGTCGTTCTTATCTCCTGCGTCTATTTTTGGGCCATCATCCCCTTTGCTGGCTATAATATGGAGCTTACAGAGTCCCGGCATAAAAAAGCATTGAAATACAATATGATGAATTATATAGTCCATTCCAAAAATAGCATTGCAAATAACATCGGCCTTTTGTTATTGCAACAGGATACAGATGCCATATCCAGCCTGTACAGCTGGCCCATTGTCATTCTACTGCAGGCCGTTGTCTCCGGCGCATTATCCATCATCATATTGGGTAAATACTCTCTCTTTATGGCTGCACTCCTCCTTTTGAGCGGTTTCCTTTTTATAGTCATTAACTTCTATTTGAAGAAGAAATTAAAGAAGACGGTCAGCCTCATGCGGGAATGGAGAGGCAAGAGAAACGAATTTATTTTTGAAACAACCCACAATATAAGGGCCATCAAAATGTATGGCCTCGGGGATTATATGAACGATAAGCTCACCGGCCTCAATGACCAATTGAATTATTATGAAAAAAAATACAGTACAGTGGAATTTATGGTCGGAATCATTGAAGGCATTTTGTTGGAAGGCTTCCTTTCAATCATTATTATAGGCTATGGAAGCTATCTCATCTCAATCAACAAAATTCCCTTTAATTCCCTCCTGATGATCCTACAGCTTTCCACAGGATACACCTTCCTCTTTAGTTCGGTCACAAGTTTATATAGAGGAGTCCAGGGCCTCTTACTATCGAAGGAGAAGGTCTCCGATTTTATCCAGGATAACCCCATTGAGGATGCCCACGTAGTCGACGAAGACCTTGAACGCATTGCCTTTGACCACTGTTCTTTGGGCTATAATGACAAAAACATCATCGACAATCTCAATCTTAGCTTCAATTTTCCTGACATTTATATTTTATCCGGGGATAACGGAAAGGGCAAAAGTACGATTATGAAATCGGTCATAGGCCTATTGCCTCCTAAGGAGGGCCGGGTCCTGCTCAATGACCATGATCTCTATAAAGAAAATATCTCCTTTGGTACTAGGATAGGTTATATCCCTCAAAACACCTATATTTTCAACGATACCTTGCGAAATAATATCTTATTGGGCCGAGAAGCGGAGGAGGAGCTATTCGATATCCTCTCCTTTGTGGGATTTGACAGATATTTAAACAAAATAGATAGAAATCTGGATTATTTCTTGAATATCGATTCCATTGCCCTGTCCGAAGGGGAAAAGAAGAGATTGGCCATAAGTCGTGCCCTTATTGCGAGACCGGAGGTCTTATTGATCGATGAATTCGATTCCAATTTGGATGAAAAAAGCATGCTTGAACTCCTGAACAAATTAACCGCGGAGTATTCATGTATTATTATCACCCATAACAGCAGCTTAAAGGATCGGTTTAAGAATGTAGATTTAAACGATTTGCAATGCTAAAATAGTTTATAGCAATTATTTCATATATTGATTTTTTTGTGTGGCTATTATTAACATAAACAAATCTAATTATTATAAATTATCTTTAAATATAAAAATAATGGGAGGAAAAAAATGCAATTTAGTTCTAATATCGTTTATCATATTTCTGCGGATAACACTCTTTTGTTAATTAATTTGGAAAATTCTCGTTTATTTAAAATGAAGAATCTCTGTTTAGAGACCTTTTCAAATGAAGAATTAGAATTATTGCCAAAAGATATAATAGATTCATTTATAGAGGGAGGGATAATAATTGAGTAATATAGGAGAAAAAATCAATAAATTATATACAAGTAATGCTGAAGTTGATTCTATAAAGATTTTAGAAAATCAGTTAATTTATGATTCCCTTTTGTTTAATAATAAATTAAAACGTCCTTTTTACCTTACATGGAATATTACAAATAAATGTAATCTAAGCTGTATTTATTGTTCAAATAAGGGGGATTATACAACTGATAAAGTATTGAATTATATTGACATGATCAGTGCTATCGATAATATAAATAAATTAGGTATAAAACATATTAGATTATTGGGAGGCGAGCCTACCTTAATAAGTAATTTCAATGGAATTTTAGACTATATTTTATCGAAAAATATTTATTTGTCTATGTCTACAAATGGTATAGGAATTAATAAAAACACCATAAATGTTTTAAAAAAATACTCTCCATTAAAATATTCAATTAATGTAAGTTTGGATTCGCTTAGTCGTGAGGAGAATGCTTTAAATAGAGGAGAAAGTAGTTATGATATTGCATTGCAAGCTATAAATTTGATTAACTCAATAGAAAATGTAAATCTAACTGTATATTCAGTAATTACAAAAAACAATGAAGATTCTCTATATAGAAATTATCTTGAATTAAATAAAATGAAGATTAAGAATTATGGTGGTACAATTGCTTTATTAAAAGGAACGGCAGAACCTGATATGATTCTGAAAATTAATGAAGAATTAATAGATACCCTTTTAGAAATAAAAAAAATTTCCGCTCAAAAAGAGGAGAATACTAATTTTTATTTTAATTTAGGTTATAGGGAGTCTGATGAAGTTAGCTATAATAAAAAAAAGATGAATCTAAAAGAATTAGAATCGGATTATATTTTTAGAAAAAATTGTAATGTTGGAATAACAAGACTTCATATGGAGAGTAATGGTGATATATACCCATGTGATCATCTTAAGTTCAATTCTTTTTATTTAGGGAATATAAATGATAGTGAAAACTTAGAGTCTTTATGGGATAATTCTATTATAGATATGATATGGAGGATAAGAAGAAGTGATAAAGAGAATTGTAAATCTTGTATACATAAAAGTTGTGGTACAGGATGCATGGGTTTAGCTTATAAAAAAAATGGAACTTTATTATTAAATGATCCAAATTGTAAAATGGTAGGTAAATAATGAATAGCGTATATGTTATTGATTATATTTATAAATTACCCTTAATTGACTTTAGCCAAGTATCTATATTAAATTTATTAAATGTTCACCCTATAACTGATGGTAATATTAGAGGACACGCATATGGCGTTATAAGTAAAATAGTTGAAGTAAATCCTAATGTTAAAATTATTTTTATTCCTATAAATTTAACATCTACAAGTGAAGATATTATATATATTTTAAATTATATTTTGCAAAATGGAAACGGAAGTATAATAAATTTGAGTTTTGGGTTCAAAAATATCCATTTTATGAATGAACTACACGAATTAATAAAAAAACTCATTAATAAAGGTATGTATATAATATGTTCTGATGGCAATATTAATGATGTTGTATATCCAGCACATTTTAAGGAAGTTATTACAATTAATAGTTCTAAATTTAATAAAAATAGCATAGATATAAATAATAACATAATATTTCTAGATAGGTCACTTTTCCTAAAAGTGTTATGGATAGATAATAAATGTTTCTATACATCAGATTCGAGTTTTTATACGGCTTTAGCAAGTGGAGTTGCTTCTTTAATGAATAGTAAAGATTTTGATTTAGCATCTCTTTATAAAAATATAATTGAAAGGACAAAGCTAAATGTACAATGAATTTTCAAAACCTACTATAGAAATTGATCTTTATGATAACGGTATTTATATAAATAACATAATAGAATTATGTAATATATCTGAAGTAAAAAATATTATTTTAAACACAAATAATATTAGATTATATAAAAAAGTAACAAGCAATATTTATTCTAATGCTAATATTTTTTCACCTATTAATAATCTTCATATTTTAGATATAAATAATCCTGACTTTAATATTAGAGAAGACGTAAAAGTTATAGTTTTAAGAATTCCCTTTGCTTCGGATATAAATATTCAGCAGCTAGAGAATGTTTTAGATAGATTGAATGAAAAGCTTAATAACAAGCCAGTTTTGTTGGAATTTAAAAATAACAATGAAGATTTTAATGTACCTACTTATAACAGATTAATTGAACTTGTTCACTATAAAATTGGTAAGTTATATTTTGGGGCATTATTTAAATCTACTGCTTTAATAACAGAACATCCGTGTAATGCTTATGTGTGTAATGGGCATAATTGTCATTCAAAGAAATCATCTTTACCTAGATATTTATATATAACAGAAAAAGGTATTGATCCTTATAAATCTTATAATGAAGGTCTGATTTTTATGAAAAATATTAGTTTTATTGAATATCAGG
>JAUNVD010000123.1 GCA_030537855.1 Tissierellia bacterium
CCCACCTTTATATTTTCTCCTCTAAATATATCATAGAAAAAAGAAGAGAAAAAGATACTTAAATCATATCTCTTTTTTAAGAAATTTGTTATAATTATGACAATTATAATAAAATTTGAAACGAGGTAACTATGAAATCATTTTTAAAAAAGAAAGAAATCTATCTATCTCCAAGAATTTATTTTATTGATGTCCTTGGTTCTATGGCCTTTGGATTATTTGCTTCTCTTTTAGTAGGTACCATTTTAAATACCCTTGGGCAAGTACTGGATCTTCCCTTTTTATCAGAGTATTTATGGCCAATGGCGAGAGACGCTACAGGTGCTGCCATAGGTGTTGCCATAGCCTATGCACTAAAGGCACCTCCATTGGTTCTTTTTTCTGCAGCAGTGGTAGGAACTGCAGGTAATGCATTGGGAGGACCTGTTGGCACTTTAATTTCCGTCCTTATTAGTACAGAAATTGGTAAGGCCATTTCCGGAGAAACAAAAATAGATATCTTGGTAACTCCATGTACTACCATTGCCATAGGTGGTGTGATTGCCAACTATATTGGACCACCTTTAAATCATTTCATGACTTTCTTAGGAGAAGTCATAATGGCAGCTACTAATTTGCAACCATTATTTATGGGAATTATCGTGTCTGTTATTGTAGGTATCACTTTAACACTCCCGATTTCCTCAGCTGCCCTTTGTATGATGCTATCTTTAAGTGGACGAGCTGGAGGTGCAGCCACAGCCGGATGTTGTGCCCAAATGGTTGGATTTGCCTATATGTCATGGCATGATAATGGATTAAAAGGGGTATCTGCCGTAGGCCTTGGAACTTCCATGTTACAAATGTCTAATATTATGAAAAATCCATGGTGTTGGCTTCCTCCAACAATAGCGGCTGCTATTACCGGCCCCATTTCCACTCTTGTTTTTAAAATGGAAAACACTCCTTTAGGCTCAGGGATGGGAACTTGTGGATTGGTAGGACAAATTGAAACCTTTCGTCAAATGGCAAAAATACAAAGTACACAAAACATTGCAATTTCCATATTAATCCTTCATATTTTTGCTCCTATTATTATTTCTGCCATTGTAACCTCTCTTTTACGTAAAAAAGGATTGATTCAAAAGGGAGATTTAACATTAGAATATTAAAAATATATCTGCGATAAGTAGCATAAAATGATATAATCAAATAAACATTATCATTATATACTTTATAAACTATAATATGGAGGTACAAAATGAAAAAATTACTATGTAAGGTTACGATGGCAAGTGTTTTGATGGCAATCCTCTTGTCAAATACTGTATTGGCAGTAAGTTCGGAAGTTTTGGCAAAATTAAGAGAATTTCCAACCACAAAAATGGAATTAAAAGACTTTTCAAAAGAAGCAACGATTTATTTCGTCGGGAAAGATGGGAAAAAGAAAAATATAGGAAAAGATTTTAAATACGGTTATAAAGTTCTAAATGATAGAACATCTGTTGGGATTCGAGATTTATCTGAAGCATTAGGTGTAGATATTAAATGGGATAATGAAAACAGACTTGTAATTTTAAAAACTGAAGGTAAAGAATTAGTATACCCTATAGATAAAAAAGTAATGGCAAATAACGGAGAATTAGTAGAATTAGATACTT
>JAUNVD010000052.1 GCA_030537855.1 Tissierellia bacterium
TTGAAATGAAAAACAATAAGGCAAAAGTAAAAGATTATGATGATGCAGCAATAGATATGAAAAAATTAAATAAAGCTATTGAAGACTGTCCTGTGAATGCTATTAATTATTATAAAAATAATTGAGCTTCATTCTCATTAAATAAAGGATAGTGATTTGTCTAACTAGAATATGAAAAAGATGTTTCGAAAAATGGATGTACTCGTTTTCGAAACATCTTATTTGATTATCGGCGATTCCTTACTTATCTTTTAATTTCTTCAAATAATTCAGGAGTTAATTCTTTACCAATGGGTTTTGAGGGATCCAAAGGACGTAAAAATAAACCAGTATAACCATATAAAATGGCAATCAATGGATTTATTAGTCCTAAGAAATGATACCTTCCATAAGCAAAGGCGGAAACTCCTAAAGTTGCTAAGTACACAGCCCCACAGGTGGACCAAGGAACAAGTCCAGAAGTTAGGGTACCCCCATCTTCTAAAGTTCGGGAAAGATTGGCTGGGTGTAAGTTTAAGTCTTTGTAAACCTCTTCGTACATTTGTCCAGGAATTACAATGGACATATATTGATCTGCTGCTGCAAAGTTACAACAAATACACATAACAACATTAGAAGCAATAATAGAACCTCTCGTATGACAGAACTTTAAAATAGATTCTATAATCGTATCTAAACAACCAATGGCTTTAATGGCACCACCAAAACATAGAGCACAAATAACCAATGAAATGGTCTCCATCATAAATAATAAACCACCACGATTTAGTAATCGATCCACCATAGCATTTCCTGTTTCCATACTCACGCCTTCATAAAGAGCATTTAGTATATCAGGAATATTTTGTCCTTGCCAAAAGCAAAGGATGATTCCTACAGCTGTTCCCACAATCATTCCAGGGACAGCTGGGACTTTAAAAGCTATCATACCAATAATAACTGCTGGGGCAAGAAATATGATAGGCGAGATTTTAAAATTAGCTGCAATCGTATCTGTAATACTTGTAATTTGTCCAACGTCCATGTCAGAAGCGGAGAAACGCATTCCAATGATTCCGTAAAGAATAAGTGCAATCATAAAGCTAGGAACTGTGGTATAAAGCATTTGTTGAATATGGTTAAATAAACCAGCTTTGGTAACTCCTGCTGCTAAATTAGTACTGTCAGATAAGGGACTCATTTTATCCCCAAAAGATGAACCTGTAACAACAGCTCCTGCTACAATGGCCGGTGGAATACCAAGGCCTGCCCCAATCCCCATAGCTGCAGTACCCATAGTTCCAGCTGTAGACCATGCAGAACCAGTGGATATCGAAATAAGGGCACAAATAATAGGTAAAACTAATAAAAATATCCTAGGAGTGAATAATTGTAGTCCATAGTAAATCATACCAGGGACTACTCCACCAAGAACCCATGTACCAATTAAACAACCTACAATCATAATGATAAAATTAGCTTGCATAGCCATTTTATTAGTTTCTATCATAGATTCTTCCATAGACTCCCAAGAATGTCCTAAATATTTACCTATTAGACAAGTAAACACACAGCCTACAATGAGAGGTAATTGAGCAGGGGTGTCAAACTTAATTACACCTATGAGCATTACCGGAATTAAAAATAAAATAGGTAATAATGCAATAAATAAATTAGGTTTCTTTATCTCTTTCGTATTCACATTTTCCTCCATATAATGGCCGATAATCCTCTTTGATTATAACATATAACTAATGGGATTATTTCCATGATTATTGAATATTTATAAAAAACACTTGGAAATAAATAGTATGTTTTTCATCTAAGATAGTAAACCTAGAAGGATGTTATTTATTTTTTTAAAAGTAATTTAAAATCTAAAAATATTTTGCTTACGACACTTAGATTAAGAATTTTCTTATATTAAAAAAAGCTCTCCATAGGAAAGCTTTATTTTTCATCTTCAGGGATAGGGCATAAATTTTCCTTCTTATATTTAATAAGTTGGATTGTTTTAATCACCGCTACTATTGTTAAATAAAGAGGAGTTGCAATTAATGCCCCTATGACTCCAAATAATTTCATAGAAACAAGAACGACAACGATGACAACAAAGGGATGAATATCTAATTTCGAACCCATAATATTTGGAGTAATTAAATTGGATTCTGCTTGTTGTACCAATACAGTGACGAAGATTACCTTTAGTACCATGCTTACATCAATGGTCATTGCTATAAGCACTGCTGGAGCTGCACCTAAAAATGGTCCAATAAAAGGGATGAAGTTTGTAACTAGTGCAATCAATGCCATTAATAAAGCATAGGGTAATTTGATTATAAGAAACCCAATGAACATTAACCCTCCAAGGATACTGGCAACAATAAGTTGGCCTGAGATATAGATTCGTAATGTGTTGTGGATTTTATCTCCCATATTTAGAAGTTCTGTTTCGTAAGGACCCTCTGCAATTTTTCTTAATTGTTGAAATAATAAATCTTCATCTTTTAAAAGGTAAAAAATACAAAGTAAAGACAATAATAGGGCAGTACCAAAATTTCCTACTCCAGAAAAAATACTACTTACTTGAGAAGGAAGTCCCTTGGCAATATTTTGAGCCCATTCTTGTATCTTTGTTTCTAGCATATCACCAAATTTTTTAAAATCTAAATATTTTTGAACACTTTGCATCCATTCACTATTGGTATTAAACATATTATCAATATTTAGATTATAAACGAGACGATTAATAATTTCACTTATCTGTGTATAAAACATACTAGATAATAATCCAAATAATAATATAACAATTAATACAAAGATCAGGAAGGATAGCGTTGCTGATATTGTTTCATTTTTAATATATTTATTAAAAAATAACTTTAGAGGTCGTAATGCATAAAAAATATAAAGAGATAGAATTAAAGGTGTCGCTAGGAATTTTAAAACACCATAAACAGGACTTAGAAATTTCATAGTCCTACTTATGAGGAATATAATAATAAAGACTAAAGTAATATTTATTAAAATAAGAGTTCTTTTTTTTCGGTTCATATCTTTATTCATTTTTATTCTCCATGTTCTTTCGATAGATTTCCATCTTATTACGGAACAAATCTGCACTACTAGGTGGTGTATAGGTTACAGAATTTGCTCCTGCTTCTATGGTTTCCTGTATCGTTTCTTCTTTTGGACCTCCTGTAGCTATTATCGGAAATTCTGGTCCTAAAATTTCTCTTGCATGCTTTATAATTTTAGAAGTATTTTTCCCACCACTAATATTTATAATCCTAGCACCAGCTTTTACTTTACCTTCAATATCATCTTTATCAGTAACCACTGTTGCAATAACAGGAATATCTAAAATATCATCTAATTTTCGAATCATATCATTATCCATCGGTGAATTAACAACCACCCCATATGCTCCCATAAGTTCTGCTTGTAATGCTATATTTAAAGTTCGAATTCCTGTGGTAAGTCCTCCTCCCACTCCAACAAATACAGGAACAGCAGAAACACTTAAAATCGCCTGTATAATGGATAATTGTGGAGTAAAGGGATAGACTGCCATCACCGCTTGAGCATTGGAATTTTTTATAACAGCAACATCTGTAGTAAAAAGAAGTGATTTTATTCGAGTACCAAGGATTTTAATACCTGAAGCTCGATAAATAGATTCTGGTACCATTACCAATTCTTTTTTTAAAGATGATGTAATTTCTGGTACAAATTTTGGATTTTTAAACTCTGGTAATTGATTTGGACAAGTTACTTTTAGCTCTTTCATGGTATCATACCTTTCTAATTTTTTAGAATTTTATGGTAACTATCACATATCTTACCTTATTGTACATGAAAATATAAGAAGGGGAAAGAGTAAATTTTTCTCCTATAATTTACCCTCAGTTATTGACAAATCATAGGGCTATGATAGTATTGAAGATGTATTGAGGCATCTACTATCGGGAACAGATATGTTACAGTGGGAACATAAATGCTCCGGAGGAGAGTGATATGAATTTAGAAAGTTTATGTAGCTTTTTACCTGAATTACCCCATGTATTTCTAAGACGATATGAATTATTAGATCATATTAAAAGAAATCCTGGAATTGGAAGAAGAATTTTATCTGAAAAAATGAATGTAAGTGAAAGAATCATTCGAGAAGAAATAGAAATATTAAAGGATCAAGAGTTTATTAATGTAACAGGAGCAGGAACAGAAATTACTTCTACAGGGAAAGCTCTATTAGTAGAATTACACAAGGACTATGGTTCCTTAAATCGTTTAAAAGAATTATCTTTACAAGTCCAACATAAACTTAGGGTTAAAAAAGTTGTAGTTGTAAAAGGAGATAGTGAAAAAGATTCCTATGCCATGACAAAATTAGGACTCCAAGGTGCAGATCTACTTCTAGAAAGTCTAAAAGCAGATGATTATATTGGAATAACTGGAGGACGTACTATGTATACGATGGCAAAGGAAATGAGATCTCAAAAACCCTTTGAGGTAACTTTTATTCCAGCTAGAGGTGGACTTGGTGTTTCTGCAGAAGTTCAAGCGAATTCTATTGTTGTGTTATTAGCATCGAAACTTTATGCAAAGTATAAGCTCTTAACGATTCCTGACGGGATTGGACAAGAAACCTTAGACTTACTTTTAAAAAATAAAGAAGTGAGTGAAGTGTATCGAGCAATAGAAAAACTAGATGTTCTTGTATTTGGAATTGGACGTGCTGATAACATGAGTGAAAAACGGGGAATGTCTGAAAAAAGGCGGAGAATGGTACTAGAACAAGGAGCTGTTGGAGAAGCTTTTGGACATTATTTTCGATTAGATGGGAAGGAAGTCTATCGACAGGATTCTGTTGGTTTGACCTTGGAAGATTTTTTAAGAATCCCATTGGTAATAGGAATTGCAGGTGGGAAAAGTAAAGCTGAGGCAATCACTGCTGTTTCAACTTTAAGGCCAAATATGACCTTAGTAATAGATGAAATGGCAGCAAAAGAAATATTAAATATAAAATAGGAGGAAAAGATGACTATTAAATTAGCTGTAAATGGTTTTGGAAGAATTGGAAGAGATGTAGTTCGAGGGATTATGCTTCGTGAACAAAATGACTTTGAACTTGTAGGTATTAATGCATCTGGTGATTGGAATGTGATGGCTCATTTGTTTAAATATGATTCGATCTATCGCAAATATCCAGGAACAGTTGAAGTATATGAAGAAGGACTATTAATTGATGGAAAGAAAATAAAAATCACAGATCAAAGAAATCCTGAAGAAATTCCTTGGAAAGAAAATGGAGTAGATATTGTTATTGATTCAACAGGAGCTTTTCGTGACCGTGAAGGGGTAGAAAAACATTTTAAAGCTGGGGCAAAAAAAGTAATTCTAACAGCACCTGGTAAAGGAGAAGATATTACAATCGTTATGGGTGTTAACGATGATAAATATGACCCTAAAAACCATCACTTTATTTCTAATGCTTCTTGTACGACTAATTGTCTTGCTCCTATTACAAAGGTAATTTTAGATAATTTTGGGATTGAACGTGGACTAATGACAACAGTTCATGCCTATACCAATGACCAAAATATTCATGATGCAAAACATAAAAAAGGTGATTTACGAAGGGCAAGAGCTGCTGCAGAAAGTATTATACCAACGTCTACAGGAGCAGCAAAAGCAGTTGGTCTTGTGATTCCAGAAGTACAAGGAAAATTAACAGGTTATGCACTTCGTGTTCCTGTACCAACAGGTTCTGTTGTTGATGTCACTTATGAAGTGTCCAAAGATGTTACAGAAGAAGAAATTCATGCAGCAATGAAAAAGGCAGCAGAAGGTCCTATGAAAGGGATTTTAGCATATTTAGATGAGCCACTTGTTTCCGCAGATATTATTGGAGATAATCATTCTTCTTTATATGATGAAGAATATACTCTTGTACAAGGGAGATTAGTTAAAGTTCTTTCTTGGTATGACAATGAATGGGGATATTCCCAAAGAGTGATTGACTTAGCAAACTTAGTTGCAAAAAACATGTAATGGGGGAAATATGTCTTTAAAAGATAGATCATTAAAAGATAAAAAAGTTTTAGTCCGTGTTGATTTTAATGTGCCCATGGAAAATGGTAAGGTAAAAGATGTATCTAGAATTACTGCTTCCCTACCTACCATTGAATATTTAATAGACCAAGGGGCTAAAGTTATTTTATTAAGTCATCTTGGACGTCCAAAGGGAAAACCGGTTCAGGAATTATCCTTGGCTCCTGTGGCAGAAGTGTTAGCAGAAAAATTAGGAAAACCAGTATCCTTCCTACAAAGTGATCAAGTTGTGGACGAAAATGTTAAAGAAAAAGTTTCTACTCTTTCTTCAGGAGAAGTTGCTTTACTGGAAAATACAAGATTTCGCCCAGAGGAAGAAAAAAATGACCCTACCTTTGCCAAGGAACTAGCATCCTTAGGAGAATTTTTCATTAATGATGCCTTTGGAACATCCCATCGAGCACATGTATCTAATGTGGGGCTAGGAACATTATTGCCCTGTGACTTAGGATTTTTAGTACAAAAAGAAGTAGATACACTAGGAGAAATTTTAGATAATCCAGATCGACCATTTATTGGGATTTTAGGTGGGGCTAAGGTTTCAGATAAAATCGGGGTTATTGATAATTTATTAAATAAAGTAGATAAACTTATTATAGTTGGTGCTATGGCCTATACCTTTTTACGAGCAAAGGGAATAGACACTGGAATTTCTTTAGTGGAAGAAGATAAAATAGATTTAGCTAAAAAATTATTAGAAAAAGCGGAAAAATTAAAAGTTCCCCTATATTTACCAGTGGATTTTGTAGTTGCAAAAGATTTTGAAGGTACAGGAAAAGAAATTATTGATGCAAATTCTTTCCCTAAAGACAAAGAAGGGTTAGATATTGGTCCTAAGTCCTTAGAATTATTTACCGATATTTTAAAAGACGGAAAAACAGTTTTTTGGAATGGACCAGCAGGAGTCTTTGAAAAAGAAGACTTTGCAAAAGGAACCTATGGCTTGGCAAAAGTCTTAGCAAATTTAGATGGAACAACAGTAATTGGTGGTGGCGATTCATCACGTGCTGTAACCCAAATGGGTCTTGATACGGCGATGACCCATATTTCCACTGGAGGTGGTGCCA
Organism: Tissierellia bacterium; assembly: GCA_030537855.1. Classification (GTDB taxonomy): domain Bacteria; phylum Bacillota; class Clostridia; order Tissierellales; family Peptoniphilaceae; genus JAUNVD01. Next base: position 7,161 of record JAUNVD010000052.1, read on the forward strand.
GCTTAGAGTTTATGGAAGGAAAAACTTTACCAGGAGTTGCAATAGTGGAAGAATAGGAGGATGTGTATGCGCAAACCATTGATAGCGGGAAATTGGAAAATGAACCACAGTCCGTCAAAGGCCATTGAAGTTGTAAAAGATTTATTGAATAAAGGTCCCATACCTGAAGATGTGGATCCAATTTTGATCCCATCCTTTCCTTCCCTCTATCCTTTATATCAAGAGTTAAAAGATTCGAAGATTCAATTAGGTGCACAAACCATGTCCTTTGAAGATGCTGGAGCATTTACCGGTGAAGTATCATGGGATATGCTTGTTGACGTAGGTGTAAAATACGTTTTAATTGGCCATTCTGAGCGACGTCAATACTATCATGAAAACAATCCTGAAATTATTAAAAAACTTGGAAAGGCTATAGAAAATCAATTAATCCCTATATTATGTGTTGGAGAATCTTTACAAGAAAGAGAAAATGGAAGAGCCACTACAAAGGTTGAAGGTCAATTACACAGGGTGTTAAAAGGTTTAAAACCAGAAGATATGGAAAAAGTTATTATTGCCTATGAACCAATCTGGGCAATAGGAACAGGAAAAACAGCATCTCCAGAAGATGCAGAAGAAATGGCACAAGTAATTCGTCATTGGGTCCAAGAAATTTTTGGGGAAGAGATTGCACAAAAAGTTCGTATCCTTTATGGAGGAAGTGTCAAACCTGAAAATATCAAAGAAATTATGGAAAAAGAAAATATAGATGGAGCTCTTGTTGGAGGAGCATCATTAAAAGCCGATGATTTTTACACTCTATTAGAATTAGGAGGTCAAAAATGAAACGTCCAGTCATGTTAATAATTTTGGACGGCTTCGGCATTGGTATTGAAGAAGAAGGAAATGCAGCATTACTTGCAAAGACACCTTTTTTAGATGATTTGGCGAAGAATAATCCCACTACCACCTTACGAGCTTCAGGACATGATGTAGGTCTTCCTGAAGGGCAAATGGGGAACTCTGAAGTGGGACATTTAAACATTGGTGCAGGTAGAATTATGTACCAAAACTTAACTCGTATTACAAAAGAAATCGAAGAAGGGAAGTTTTTTGAGAACCCAGAACTTATTAAAGGTATGAAGATTGCCAAAGAAAAAGGGGTTAAATGTCATCTGATGGGTCTAATCTCCCAAGGTGGAGTACATTCCCATATGGATCATTTGTATGCACTTATGGACTTAGCACAGGAACAAGGATTGGACAATGTATATGTCCACGGAATAACAGATGGACGAGATGTTTCTCCCCATTCTTCTTATAGTGATATTAAATCACTGATAAAGAGAATGGAAGAAAAGAACTTTGGAAAATTAGCTACAATATGTGGTAGGTATTATGCGATGGATCGAGACAAACGTTGGGATAGAACAGAAAAAGCCTATCGTGCCTATTTCCAAGGAGAAGGAATAAAAACAGAACATATCCTATATACCATAGAAATGGAATATCAAAAAGAAATTACTGACGAATTCCTACCTCCTATTATTGTAGAAGAAAAGGGAGAACCTGCTGGAACCATTGGAGAAGAAGATGTTATTATCTTTTTTAACTTCCGTCCTGACAGAGCAAGACAAATTGTTCGTAGTATAACGGATCCTGAATTTCAAGGATTCCAAAGAGAAAAAAGATTCCATGGATATATGATTACTATGACTGATTATGATCCTACCATTCCAAATACTCATATAGCATATAAAGACATTATTCCCAATGAAACCTTGGGACAGTATTTATCAGAACAAGGGAAAACACAGTTGCGAATTGCAGAAACAGAAAAATATGCTCATGTGACCTTTTTCTTAAATGGTGGATTAGAACCACCATTTCCAGGAGAAGATCGGGTCTTAATTCCCTCCCCAAAGGTTGCTACCTATGACTTACAACCAGAAATGTCTGCATTTAAAGTGACAGAACAATTGTTAGAAAAAATTCATTCAGGAGCCTATGATTTTATAATGCTTAACTTTGCAAATCCTGATATGGTTGGACATACAGGTTCGATCCCTGCTGCCATCAAAGCAGTGGAAACTGTGGATACATGTATTGGAGAAATTATAGAAGCCTTAGAAGAAGTAGGAGGAGCTGCTTTCATCACTGCAGACCATGGTAATTGTGAAGTGATGCTTACAAAAGACGGGCAACCTGTAACCTCCCATACCACAAATCTTGTTCCTGTATATAGTTATAATATAGGGAACTGTAAACTGAAAGAGGGCCGTCTTGCAGATTTGGCTCCCACGATTTTAGAATTAATGGAAATGGAAAAGCCAAAGGAAATGACGGGAAATAGTTTAATAATCAAGGAGGAAGTATGAGTCTTATTATCAGTATATATGCAAGAGAAGTATTAGATTCAAGGGGAAACCCAACAGTGGAAGTAGAAGTTCACACAGAAAATGGAGGATTTGGCCATGCTATCGTACCATCTGGAGCATCTACAGGAGCCCACGAAGCTGTAGAGTTAAGGGATGGAGATGAACATCGTTATTTAGGAAAAGGGGTACAACAAGCAGTTGCCAATGTTAATGAAATCATAGCCCCTGAAATAGAATATTTTTTTGATGCATGTGACCAACTAGGAGTGGACAAGGCTCTAATTGCATTAGACAATACTGAAAATAAAGGAAATCTTGGAGCCAATGGGATCCTAGGGGTTTCCATTGCAGTAGCAAAAGCAGCAGCAGATGAATTAGGCTTACCATTATACCAGTATCTTGGTGGTGTTAATGCTAAAACATTACCAGTTCCTATGATGAATATACTAAATGGTGGAGAACATGCTGATAATAATGTGGATATTCAAGAATTTATGATTATGCCAGTAGGTGGCAAAACCTTTAAAGAATCCCTTCGTATGGGTACAGAAATTTATCATAGTTTGAAAAAGGTGCTAAAAGAAAAAGGTCTATCCACATCTGTAGGAGATGAAGGTGGCTTTGCTCCTAACTTAGAAAGTAATGAAGAAGCATTAGAAGTCATTATGGAAGCCATTGAAAAAGCAGGATATAAACCAAAAGAAGATATCCTACTTGCACTGGATGTTGCAGCATCTGAACTTTATCAAGACGGAAACTATGTCTTAGAAGGGGAAAATAAAACTCTAAGTGTAGAAGAAATGGTAGCTTGGTATCAAGAATTAGTAGAAAAATATCCTATTATTTCCATTGAAGATGGTCTCCATGAAGATGACTGGAATGGGTGGAAGGCATTAACCGACGCCCTTGGGGAAAAGGTACAATTAGTTGGAGATGACCTTTTTGTAACGAATACTAAGAGATTACAAGAAGGAATTGAACGTGGAGTATCTAATTCTATTTTAATTAAATTAAATCAAATCGGAACTATTACAGAAACATTAGATGCTATTGAAATGGCAAAGAAAAATAATATGACAGCAGTCATTTCCCATCGTTCTGGAGAAACGGAAGATGCTACCATTGCAGACTTAGCAGTAGCTACCAATGCAGGACAAATTAAAACAGGTGCCACTGCAAGAACAGATCGAGTTGCAAAATACAATGAATTACTTCGTATTGAAGATGAATTAGAAGGATTATCTCAATATCCTGGAAAGGCCACTTTTTATAATATTGGGGAAATTGTATGAAAATAACATTTATCCGTCATGGAGAAGCGGTGAAAGTAGAACTATGTACGATGGAAGAAGATAAAAAAAGACCTTTAACTCCTCGAGGACGTGAAATTGTTCGTGAAAGATTTCAAAAATTACGAAATCTTTTAGGATCGGAGAAAAAGGAAATTTGGACATCTCCCTTAGTTCGTGCAAGACAAACAGCAGAGATCTTAAGTAAAACCATAAATATACCTATTACCTTAGAAGATTTTTTAGTAGTGGCAAATTCTGAAGATTTAAGAAAAGCATTAGATGTAAGAAAAGATTTAAATCTTCACTTATTTATCGTCACCCATGAACCATTTATTAGTGACTTTTTAAGAGAAATCACCGGTGAGAGGATTTTAGTTCATACAGGAGATATTTTTACCATAGATCTTTATGACATGGAAAATTATAAGGGACAGATACTATTAGATGAATGTTTCGATTCTTCTAGAAAAGAATAATAAGAAAGCAAGGCTCCAAAATGGAAACCTTGCTTTTTT
>JAUNVD010000053.1 GCA_030537855.1 Tissierellia bacterium
ATAAAGTCAAGTATTTCACCATTTTGTCAGAGTTTGTAAGGCGGCGTCAACTGTCAGTGAAATACCGATGAAGGAGACGAAAAAAAGAGCGGCGGGACAACGTTCTGTCCCGCCGAAAAAAAATTATCAAATACACTTTTCATTGTTCGTTTCCGCCTCAATAATATGGTACGACATCCCCGTATCGAAAATTATAATTGCATGTCTCCCTTCCCCCTTTCTTTCATTCCATCCCCATTTATGTTATAATAACCCCATTAAAAAGAAAGGAATTACCCAAATGATATCATTCAACCAGTTAACCAAACGTTTCGGCGACAAAGTCGCCGTAAACAATCTGAATCTGACGGTTCAGGATGGCGAGATTTTCGGCTTCCTCGGCCCCAACGGTGCCGGTAAAACAACCACCATCAAGATGCTTGTCGGCCTTTTGGAGCCCAGCACGGGACAAATCAGTGTCAACAACATCGACGTGCGACAGAATCCGCTGGAAGCCAAGCGTCTTCTCAGCTACGTTCCCGACAATCCCGACATCTATGACAAGATGACCGGCAAGCAGTATCTGGATTTTTTGGGCGCAGTCTATAATCTGGACCCGGCCATGGCGGACAAAACCATCCGATACTATGCGGACCTGTTTGAAATTACCGATGCCCTCAACGATCTCATCGGTTCCTACTCCCACGGCATGAAGCAGAAACTCGTCCTCGTCGGCGCACTCTTCCACAATCCGCATACCTTGGTACTGGATGAGCCGATGGTCGGCCTGGATCCGAAAAGCAGCTTTAACCTCAAGGAAATCATGCGGCAACGGTGCAGCCAAGGACTCAGTGTCTTCTTCTCAACCCACGTTATGGAAGTGGCGGAAAAAATTTGCGACCGGATTGCCATTATTAACCACGGTAACATCATCGCCGTTGGCACCATGGACGAATTGCGCGCCATGGCCCACGGTGGACAGACATTGGAAGAATTATTCCTGGAGTTGACCAATGAATGAATTGAAAATACTTCTGAAAAAGGATCTCCTCTTAACCTTCGGGATGCTCATCAATCTCAAGGCACGGATGCGGGACAAGAAATTACGACGGAGAACCCTCGGCGGCTTATTGGGCTTTGTTGTCATCATTCTCTACATCGTACTGTTCATCAACGTCTTTCTGCAAATGACGCCCTATCTCTTTGCCAGAGGTGCCGGCGGCTTCCTGCTGGAACTGGGCTTTGGCGCCTTCAGTTTCATGATGATTCTCATTGCCCTCTCGACCATATTGAGTCAGTGCTATTTCAGTCATGATATTCATATTTTATTGCGCTTACCCATCAATCAACGCAATATCCTGCTGAGTAAGCTGCTGGCGGCGTACGCAGGTGCTCTGCCGATGGGCCTCCTGCTTGCACTGCCCTTCATTATCCAGTACGGTCGCTACAGCGGACAAGGTGTGCTCTTTTATGTCAACGCCGTCCTCAGTCTCTTGGGCAGCGGTCTCATCACGGTCGGCGTTTTGGCCATTATCATCATTCCCTTAATGGGTCTATTCAACCGGTTGCCGCGGTTTAAAAATCTCTTTCAGATGATCGGCCTCGTTCTTTTCCTCGCCGTTTTCATGAGCATTCAGTTGATGTCTAAAAACTTCGGTATGAACATGAGCGACCATCCGAGGGATGTCGCGCCCGGCTTAAACTTGAGCATCCTCTGGTTATTTCCACAGGTTAAACTGCTCAAGTCGCTCCTCACAACAAGTGGTGACTTCCTCGGCTTGGGCGGTGCCCTGCTCATCTTGGTTGTCGGCGGCCTGCTCCTCTTCCTTTGCATCCGACTGCTGAGCGGCAATTTTATCCGCGGCGTCTTGGCGGGCAGTCACGTAGCACGCAGGAAGAAAGCCGGCAAGTGGGTTGCCGCAAAAAAATCCGGCATTGCCGGCATGATTGCGAGAAAAGATATTCGGGACATTTTCAAAACGCCAATTTACTTATTTAATCTGTCAACGCTCGGTATCATTTTCACCATCGTCATCCTTTTCAGTCTGTTCCAAGACGGCATGGCGGAGAAACTGTCAATGGTCGGCCTTTATTTGACATCCCTGTCATCATGGCTGTTGATACTTATCGGCCTCCATATCGGTCTGCTGCTCGCTCTCTTCTTTACGGGACTGGGACAGACGGCACTGACCAGCGTAACGCGGGAAGGCAAGAACATCTGGCTTATGCAGACCTTGCCCATTCGCGCCGAGGACCAGGTTCGCGGACGACTACAGGCGGCATGGTTCTTCCAGCTGATTAACATTTTGCCCGTCAGCGCCCTGTTCATCTATATGAGTTTCCGGGCCTGGCAGATGATTATCGGCTACCTGATCGGTGTGCTCATCAGTATGCTCATGACATCGACCTCCGCCCTGTTGCTCGGTACGCTGTTCCCCAAATTGTTCTGGACGACGCCGAGTCAGGCCATCAAGCAGAACCTGCTCGCATTTCTGCACAGTCTCATCATCATGGTGATGAGCGGTGCACTGGTGGCCCTACCTTTCATTATAATTAAAAAGCGATACATATACGGTACCAATCTGCTAACGGAAATCCTGTCCCTGTTGAAGGTCTTTCCGTTACTGACGGCCGCAATCTTCCTTCTCATCGCTATCGGCTGCTATTTCGGTTCAATAGCCGCTTGGAAGAAAAAAATCGGAAAATATCAAATCTGATAAATCCCTGAAACGACATGAAAAACCCGTCCGTTACGATAATCGTAACGGACGGGTTTCATTTTACCCTAGAAGCATCTTTCATCCGATGCCGTTGTCATCTCTTCTTTCTTCCTATGGCAATGGCCCACGGCCGTCTCCGGTGCCGGACAAGTCATCGTCCCGCCGACAGTAGTTCGTGACGCATTGTCCGTGCGCTCTCCGGCGGCATGCCGCACTTCACCGGCCCGCTCCTCTTGTCGCATATAAAGTCGAATATCTTTATAAAAGCTGCCCAGAATAATTATCAATATAATACCGATTGGAAAGGCCGCTATCACCGCCACCGATTGCAAGGAATCAATGGAATTTTTTGCAAATATCAGTGCAATCGGGAAGAGGATAAACAACACCGCCCAAAACGTCCGGATTTTTTTATCCGGCTCCTCACCCGGTGCCAATTCCTTATAAGAATAAGTTGATATGACCATCGTCAAGGCATCGAAGGTGGTGGAATAGAAGTTTACCATCGTCAAAAACAGAAGAATCAAACCCAAGGCCGGTAACGGCAGCGTGTCGAAAACCTGAATAATAGCCGTGGAGATGGCACCACCGTCCCGAATGAAACCGGATACGTCCAACCCGTGCTTGAGTTGTTGCGCCATCCCGTAGTTGCCTAGGATGATAAAGGACGTAAACGTCCCCGCCAGACCCCAACCGTAACCGCCGAGTACGACGTTCTTGATGGTCCGCCCCTTGGAAATCATACCGATGAAAAACGGGGTCGCCACACACCACGCCATCCAGTATGCCCAGTAAAAAATGGTCGAATTCTGTACAAAACCGTAGGTTCGAAGCGGATCCGTCTGTGTCGCCAGACCTACGAAATTCTGTAACATATTACCCAGACCGCTCACACCCGCTTCCAGAATAAAGGCCGTCTCGCCGCCGCCAATCAACACATAGAGCAACAGGGCAATGAACATGTATACGCACAGGCCTGCCAATCGGGCAATCCCTTTCATGCCCATGAGTACCGTAATCGTGTAGACTACGGCAATGAACACCAAGATGATCACGGCCGAAACAGCTGTCGGCGTGAAGCCGAAGATGGATCCCATCGCCTCCGCCAAAAGCGGCGTCGCCAAAGAGAATGTGGTCGCCGTACCGGCCAGTAAGGCGAACACGGCCAACAAATCAATTAACTTCCCAATCGGCCCGTCCACCTTATTACCCAGCAGCGGCCGACAAGCCTCCGAAAACTTTTGCTTTCGCCGGCCACGAACATGCAGCATAAAACCGAAAGCCACCGCCAGTACGATATAAAAACTCCAGGCAATCGGTCCCCAGTGAAAAAGCGGAAAAGTCGATGCCCAACGTTGCAAATCAAAAGCATTGCCTCCTGCCAAATGTTGAACATAGGGGTCACCGCCATACGCCGCCCATTCGTAACACGAATAAAAGAGAATATCCGCCGCCATCGTCGACGTAAAAATCATTGTACCCCATTTAAAATTACCGTATGCGGGCTTGTCAATCTTACCGAGCTTTACCTTCCCGTACTTTGAAAATGCCATCAACCCGGATATGACCACGCAACCCACGCCCAGAATAATATAGTACAGACCGAATTCGCTGCCCAAAAAATTTCGCACCGCATCCAAAATATTTGTGGATTGTACCGGGTATACCATAAATACAAAAAACAACGCCAATATAATCAACAGAGGTACAAAGGTGGTCACCCTGTCAATTTTCTTACCCAATGTATTCTTCATCTGCTCTCCCTTCCATCTTCCATCCGACATAATCTATGCCCGGGAAAGATAGGTCGTATATGATGTATCCATCGCCGCCAGTTCCGCTAAACTGTCCAACTCCACGATGTCTCCCTCGCGAATCTCACGGATACCCAGTTTAAAATCATCCCGATGTTCAAACAGGGCCAAGTCATCCCAAAAAAGTTCCGTCTTCCCTGCCGCAAACGCCTGCTCCAAGCATCGACACAAACGCTGCCCGTCTTCCGCTGTCCAGAACGAAATACCGATCAAACGCCAACCGCCGACACCGCCCGTCCGACTGCAGTCCGTAATAACACCTTCCGAATTTAAATTCAACAACCACTCCGTCGTCAACCCTTTTTCGGGGATTGCACAGTATCCGCTGCGCGCAAACTCGGGATGAAAAATTTTCGGATTGTGGAGCACCAAGTCGCCCTCCATTATGATGCAGTCCTTCAAATGTTCTCGTGCCACATAAAGGGACGAGATGTTATTCATTTCTCCGTAATATGGATTCTCAATCAACTTGACATTCGGATACTTTTCACGAATAACTTCAAACTTCTCTTTCAGATGACCGACTACGATATAAATCTCCCGAATGCCGTTTTGCATCAATCCTTCAATCAACCGATCCGCCATCCGTACTCCGTGTACCCGAATCAGCGGTTTCGGTGTTTCCGCCGTCAAGGGCATCATGCGGGAACCAAATCCCGCGGCCATAATGATGGCCCGCTTTGCTTTATTCATCTTCTCCTCCGGATAAAGCCTTGAATTTCTTATAATAGGTTTTTGCATAACGGTATTGTGCCAGCGAATAGGCACCGAACTCCGTACCGACCTGTAACTTGAACTCACACCAATTACTCCAAACAAGACCGCTGATGGCGATGTAGCAGTAAATCTTCATCCGATTCACCCGACTGCATCGTCCCTGAAAATACAGGTCAATCACCTTGTCAATCATCACCGTATCATATAACGCATAGATGCAAAACATCGCCACGTCCAAATGGGGGTCCTGCATGCCGCCGTATTCCCAGTCAATCAAACGCACATCTCGAATGCCGTTTGCATCTTTTACAATGAGAAAGTTATCCGCAACGGCATCCACGTGTGTCAAGGCTTTTTCAATGGGCAGCCCGTCGATGAACGCTTTCAATTCATACATTCGGGCCTTCGTCTCCGAATAATCCCGAAAAGCGGACGGCGTATCGCCGCGCAACATTTCATAGTATTCCAGCTTTTCAAAAAGGTTAAATTCATGATTCACCTTGTAACGCCGATTATGAAAATCCCGCAACACGGCCATGCAGGCGGCCACTTCATCCAAGTCCTGCGGATTACAGTTTGTCGCATTTTCTATAAAACGTGTCAGCTTATAGCCGTCTGTCGGATTGATATACAGGACTTCATCGGCAAATCCGCCGTCTTTTATGGTTTGATAAATATCATATTCCTGCTGCCGGTTGATGAGCTTCTCCGTTCCTTTTCCGGGAATCCGCATGATGTAGCGACTTCCGCGACAAGTAAACAAAAAGGACCGGTTCGTCATCCCCTTTTTCAAGACTTCAATGTCCACAATTTCCGTGGCATCCACCGCCAGCGTATCCTTAATGACGGCAATAACCGCACTGTCCAGATGATCGGAGCCGCTGTCCAACTCCCGTAACTGTTCATACGTATTGATTTCAACGTAATCTACCGCCGGCACCTTTACGCCGGCAAACATCATCTTTCCTTTTCGAAACGCCGCGCGCTCCCAGTAGTCTCGATTATATTTGCGATCCCCCATCATTCGCGCCATCTTCTCTTTCAGCATATCCGCCGTATCCGGCCCGACATACGCCAACCCGAATGGCTCCAGACCGGTAACCGCATCCGCAACAATCTCTCCCTTTGTATTGATGCGCCAGTCGCTCTCGTCCGATGTCCGGTCCGTCATCCAATAACGGGAATACATCTCCACGTCGGCAAACGGATTTTCCCGACACCATAGGTCGCAGGGCACGATATACGTGTTGTCAATGCGGTCCAGTACACACCCCAGACTGTGGAGGGTATTCTTCTTCGCATACGTCATATTCACGACCAGCTCAACGCCGTACTTATCAATGAGATACTCGTACGACTCTTTCATATAACCGACCACCACCGTAATATCCGTAATCCCGACCGCATGTAATTGCCCGATGAGGCGCTCTATCAATGCCTCGCCGTAAATCTGTATCAGCCCTTTCGGCGTTTCCGTATTAATCGGTACCATACGCATCCCGTAGCCCGCCGCCAGAATAACGGCATTCTTCGGCCGAAATGCCTGAATTCGTGCCATCGCTTCCAAGGTCAACTCATTCTGTGCCGTTAAATACGCCGTCTCTCTCAGGTGTTGGAGCGCCTTATTCACCTTCCCCAGAGAACAGCCGGTTTCCGATGCCAAATCTCTCTGTGTCGTAAATCCGTTACGATAGATTGCCGTCAAAATATCATTTTCACACTTGTTCATTACTGTCCCCTTTCTAAATTCTTTAAACATTGTACGGCTACAAAAAATAAAAGTCAACGCCTTCGTTCGCTTTAATTTATAAATATTTTAACATGAACATTTGTGTCTCCCTTTCGTTTGCCGTGGCATGACCGTGATGTGCATATATGATAACTACTGCCCGCACAAAAAAACAACGCCCGAAAAGGCTCATTGAATTAGGGATTTTAGAAAACGAATGAGATGAGTCTTTAAGTGGCAAGCAAAAAGGCTATGAGTTTACATGCTCATAGCCTTTTTGTAGTTTTAGCTGATGGTGATGTGTTTTTTATCTCATCTTTAATTATTATTTTAGATGTGACTCGAGTACTTTACTTATTTCCAGATTTATGTCTATTTGTTCTTCTTTTAGATTCTTAATTTTATTTTCCAATACATAAACTTTTTCCATCTCCTCATTTTGTTTGTTTATATTGGGCACATTCACTGTAAGATTTTTAACCCTATCTATTGAAGCCCTGTGACTTCTTGAAAACCCTGCTGTTTTTCCTTCTTTTTCTAAAATATAAGCCATATATCTAGGATTTATCTTACTCTTATCAACAGTCATATATCCACAGTGGTCAGTAGGGTAAAATTTATATCCTTTTTCAAAAATATTTACCATCCAATCGCCATCGATACCCCATACAATATAATCAGTGTCAAAACTTTGAATTAATGATTTATCTGTATTCCCCATGGGTTCAAAAACATTTGCACTATATACGGGTATACCTTTTTCCGTTAATTCATTTTGTAAAACTCTCTTGCCGATAGATAGGCTGAACACGTTGGTATCACTTAGTTTGTACCCCCCCCCGTCATTTTTTATGACTTCAAGATCTTCAAATATTTTTTGAATTTGTGCCCTATACTCTTCAATCTTCATACGGATTGTTTCATATTTTTCTTCTATTTTTTCACATTCAGAAATAATTTTTTCTTGTAAGTCGATAGGTGGTACTGGAATTTTTATATTTTTAAAATCTGATGAAATATTTTTTATATTTCCACCTAATGCTAGACTTTTAATTTGTTGTTCAATTTTATTTGATGATAAAACCAAAAATAAATATTTAGGTAGTATTTCTTCCATCGAACTTAATCTTATTATTCCCATAAAGCCACCAGCATATTTGTTGAGATTGTCGTATATAAATGCCACTTTGCCAATATGTTTCAAACTCCCACTAGAAAAACAGATGAAAATATCATTTCTCAAGAGTTGTTTTTCTGCGGCTAATTCATAGTCATCTTCAATATAAATTTCTTTTTTTATATCTAAAATATTATTTAACGTTATATTATCAGCAGTTAATATTACCTTACTGGTAACGTTTAGACTTTGTTTTTCCTTAGGATACGTTACTCCTCTAATTATATTTAATCCAATTATATCTTTTATTTTCTTTATATCATATTTACTTTCAATTTTTATAACTTCTTTTTTTATTAGACTTATACTCTTATCAAATTTCTCTCTTTCAAAGTCAAGCATATCTCTTGTTTGAATAATATTTATAAACTCTTCTAATGAATCATTAATTTCTACTGTATCATCATTAAAAGCATTTCTAATAATTGGTGCTATATGTTCATCACTATTACTATCTTTAGGATTATATAATTTTCCTCCTAGATTTTTAATTTGTATTCCCTCACTACCTTTACGATTAGACCATTGGTAACCTAGAAAATCATATTGCCCTGTCGCTGTAGTTGGAGATTTTACAACTACTGTTTCTTGCTCTCTTACAAGGGCAAAATAAAATAGTTTTTCTTTCTCAACTTCTTTTATATTTCTATAAAAAAGATTATTTATATTTTCTTTTTGCTCTGATATTGAAAGTTTTTTAAATGTAGTGCGAGCTTTTAAGTTTTTAAGTTCTGTAGAATTTTCAAAATCATCTACATACATTTTAAAATAACTATTTTCCAATAAATCAGTATAATTAATAGATTCTTCTATAAAATCAATGTATAAATCTTTTCCTACTCCTATATGCTCTAGGTAATCTTCTAATATTTCGTTGTCCATCCATTCATCTGTTTTCTCATTGTTAAAAACAGCCTGAACTGTGTCTTCTATGATTTTAAAATATTTTGGCGGTTCGTTATATTTTTGTAGAAATAAAATGACCGTATTTGTACCTGTAGCACCAAAAGTTTTATCTGCAAATTGAGAAATAGCTTTTATCTTGAAATTTCTTAAAATCTCATCTCTTGCACCAACATAACTATTTGATGTATTGCTCAATATGCTAGAGGGAAGTATAACCGCTGCTATCCCATTTGGCTTTAATAGTTGAGTAATCCTTTCAACGAATAAAACCTCTATCTCGCTGCCTTCATTTGAAATAAATTGCGTCAGTTCAAATTCATTTTCTTTTAGATCTAAATGTGATTTAAAAGCCTTTACAGAATAAGGTGGATTTGCCACTAATATGTCAAAGCTATTATTTTCAATTCCATTGGCTTTATGATTATCCAGTCCGTCTCCAAAAATGATATTTCCACTACCTGCACCATTCATAAAAAGAGAGATTTTAGAAACTCTAGCTAATCTATAGTCTTTTTCTATGCCATAGATGTTCTCAGCTATCCAATCATTATTTTCGTTTCCTTTCATTTGATTAATTAAATCAATTCCCTCGGTTAAAAAATGGCCACTTCCACAGGCATAGTCTATTATTTTTGGATATCCTTGTGTATTTGAAAGACTTTTTAAATTATTTATTGGCAAGCTTTCCCAAATAAATCTAGTAATTGGTATAGGTGTAAAGAACTGTCCCTCATTTTGCTTAAAGCCTTGATTTAAGAGTTGTTCAAATAAATCTCCTAAAAATTGATGTTTAGAAGAATACACTATCCTATAATTCTCAAATAACTTTACTACTTCAACAAGAATCTTACCGTTTTGCTGAAACAGTTCTTCATTGTGAACGTCTTTAAACGCAAAATCACTATTAGAATAGAACTTCAACTTTCTGAATGTTTCTCTTAAATCTTCTATTGCATTTTTTCTATTTTGACCTCTATAGGTTGAAAAAAGGTTTAAAGGATACTCTGATGATACATAGAAGATTTCTTCTTTCATAAATTTGTCCATGCCTTCTTTGTATAACCTTTGAAGTCTGTCAAGTAAGGTCTCATAAGTATCAGTGCCAAATTTATATTGAAATTCTACTATATTATCTTCATCTTTATTAATTTCATCTACAAGTTTACATATGAATAATGCAGTAAGTTTGTTAAATGCATTTTCCTTGTCAGAAACATTATTATGTCTTAAGATTTCTTCAAACTTATTTACAATTTTATCTCTTGGATTAAATTCTTTTAAATCTCTCTTTCTCAGAGGTTTTTCACCAATATTATAAGCTATTGTATCCTCTGAAAATATCAAATCGCCATATATCTTTTGTCCATAAGTCTTAACCCAAGTATCAAAAGTTTGATCTTTGGAATTAGAGTTTTCATACAAACTTATTGTTTTATCTTTTTTTGCTTTATTTAAAGTATCTTCTGTATCAAATACGGGGATTGTTTTCACCTGGTGTTGTAACTTGCCTTTATTAAAAGTTGAAGCATATAACATCAGCCATTTAGTCGATTTCTCTTGTTGAAGATAAGAAAACAGTTGTCCACCGTCAGTTTTTAAGGTGTTTAGTTCTTTTTCAAATTCATTACCATAAGTTTTACACTCAATGATAAATAACATATCATTTCCTGTAGCGTTCATAACGCATATGTCAGCTCTTCCGCTTTTTTGCAAATGCCCCAGTGACCACCTTTTTTCAATTTCTATATGTGATGGCTTATATCCTTTTTTTAATAATCTATGAATACATTCTAAAACGACAAAATTCTCATTGCTAGAAAAATTTGTAGTCTGCTTTTCATTTACGATCATCCCATTGTCCGTAGGGTAAATTATTTTTTCATTTGAAAAGTCTATAAGAATATCACAGTTAGATTCTTCAAAATGATAAGAATAGTTCTCCTCTGCTTCTTCATAGCCTAAAAATATTAAAAACTCTTTTAAATTGTTTCTAGTTATCATTTTCGTTTTCCTTCAATTCATTTGTTTCACTATATGAAAGTTCTTTATTCTCAATTAAAATTCTTGGTTCTATCTTTATTTCCTTATCTTTTCCATACCATGTCAGTTCCAGCTTAGTCTTCATCTCCGTCCTCCACTCTATACTCCAAAATCTCCGATATATCACATTTAAAATACTTACAAATTCTACCAAGTATTTCCATACTCACATTCTCATCTCGTCTCATTTTTGCGATGGTATGAGGTGTTGTTTTGATTGCTTTTTGTAAGTCTAATTTA